>JANNLP010000420.1:0-1798 GCA_031396905.1 Gemmataceae bacterium | reverse complement strand
GGAAGATTTTGAAGTTGAAGAGATTCCGGCTTATCCGCCGAGCGGTGCCGGGCCACATCTTTATCTCTGGCTCGAAAAGCGCGATCTTGGGGCCGAGTTTCTCGTGCGTCAACTGTCGCAGCGGCTTGGTATCCGGCCCGGCGACATTGGCACGGCCGGCATGAAAGATCGTCGGGCCGTCACCCGGCAATGGGTGTCGGTGCCGGAGTCGGCAGAAGCTCGATTGCCGGAACTTGAAGGCAACGGGATCCGCGTCCTCGAAGTATCGCGGCACAACAACAAGTTGCGGCCGGGCCATTTGCGCGGCAACCGTTTTCGTGTACTCATTCGTGATGTTGTTCCAGAAGCCGTGGACCGCGCACAAGTAATTGTTGAACGCATTTCTGGTGATGGCCTGCCAAATTACTACGGCGACCAGCGGTTTGGCCGCGACGGCGACAATGCCGAGCTGGGCATGAAGCAACTGCGGGGCGAACAGGTTGGCCGGCTGAATCCCTTCATGCGCAAGATGTCGCTATCTGCCGTCCAGTCGCAGTTGTTCAATGAATGCCTGGCCAGGCGACTGCGCGATGGCTTGTTGCGTACAGTGTTGCCGGGCGATGTGCTGGCCAAGTGGCCGGCGGGCGGGATGTTCACAGCCACGGAACCGGCGGTGGATCAGCCGCGGCTGGAAGCCCGCGAAGTTGTGCCCGCCGGGCCGATGTTTGGCAAGAAAACTTTTGCCGCGGCCGATGTGGTTGCCGAACGTGAAGCGGCTGTGTTGGCGGACCATGGTTTGACGACGCAGTCATTTCACGGCTTCGGTCAATTGCTTGATGGCACGCGGCGGCACTACTTCGTGTATGTCGATGACCTGGCCTGCGAAGTCGTGGACAACGGTTTGCGAATGACATTCGCCTTGCCCGCGGGCAGCTACGCCACGGTGCTGCTGGCCGAGGTGATGAAACTCGCTCCCGAAACGTCATGAGTGAAACCCACGCCGATCCCGGGACGCAGCGCATCATCGCCATCGGCGATATTCATGGCTGTTTCACGGCGCTGGAGACGTTGCTGGAAGCCGTAGCGCTGCGCGATGATGACCTGTTGGTGACGCTCGGCGACTATGTGGATCGCGGACCGCAGAGCAGGCAGGTCTTGGACCGGCTGATTGAATTCTTCGATGCCGGGCGATTGGTACCGCTGCGCGGCAACCACGAACTCATGATGCTGCGGGCGCGCGACAGTGTGGCTGAAGAGAAGTTCTGGCGCAACTACGGTGGCGACGATACCATTGAGTCATATTCCGTCGGCGAAAAGCAGGGTCGCTTCAACGACATTCCCGACCGCCATTGGCGCTTCATCGCCAGCGATTGCCGCGATTGGCATGAGACGGACGAGTTTATCTTCGTTCACGCCAATGTCAATCCGTTGTTCCCGGTCAATGTTCAGTCGGAAGATGATCTGTTTTGGCGATTCTTGTCGGATCGCGGGCGGCACGTCAGCGGAAAGCTTGTCATTTGCGGCCACAGTGTGCAGGAGTCCGGTCTGCCGAAAAACCTTGGCCACACCATCGGCATTGATACCGGCGTCTACACCGGCGGCTGGCTGACGGCGCTTGATGTGCGAACGCTGGAATACTGGCAAGCGAGCGAGTTCGGCGAGACGCGTGGCGGCGTGCTGGAACCTGCGGTGGCAAAGATGCCGCGACGATCTTGGACATGAGCCGTGTTTGCATTGAACCGTTGCAAGTGGCTCTGGTGGGTCTCGAATACTCGACCCACCCGACCCAACCCGTTCGGGAGTAGGGTGGGGCGAGTAT
>JANNLP010000410.1:0-2422 GCA_031396905.1 Gemmataceae bacterium | reverse complement strand
CGGCGCCGGCCCGCCGCCAACAAGAATGCCGAGACGTTTGCCTTGAAAAGAACTGGCCATGGCTGAGTGAGATTCTGTGAGGAACGGGATGAGGGCGTTCCTGCTAAAGTCGGGATTTGCAGCGGATTTTCAAGGGGCAGGCCGATCGTTTGACGCTCTGCGTCGAACGATCGCAGAGCCCCGGCGAGCCGAGCACCGTACACCCCGTGGACAATCTTGCCAAAGCGGTGACAATCGAGAGAATCGTGTCCCGGGCGAGTCTCCGACCGCGTCGGCGATGAAGATAGGTGTATGCAGAACGGGACTCTTGGTGGGTGACCGTCCGTAAGGAGGTCATCCGCCATGGAGGGCAAGGAGCCCGCATCGGGCAAAATCGTCGAACGCGCGTTTCTGCCATCGCGAGTGAGCGGCGATCTGTTGACGCAGGCGTACGACTTCGTTGTTCGCCGAGAGGAACGGACGCAATCGCCCCCGGACCATTTTCCCAAGCGGTCGACGCGTGCTGGTAAACGAGCGCGGCGGATCGCAACGACAGGAGGTCGAAACACATGACTGCTACTTCGCAACGGGCCGCCTATTACGCCCGCGTCTCTTCGAAACAGCAAGCGGAAACCGAGACTATCGCCAGTCAGGTGGAAGCTCTGGAGGAACGGATCCGCTCGGACGGGCTGGCTGCGGTCGGCTTTCGCGACGATGGCTACAGCGGTAGCACACTGATACGCCCGGCGCTCGAGCAACTGCGCGACGAAGTCGCGGCGGGCAACATCGATCGCCTTTACGTTCACTCGCCCGATCGGCTGTCGCGTCACTTCGCCCAACAAGTGGTGTTGATCGACGAGTTTCGGCAAGCCGGAGTGGAAGTCGTCTTTCTGAATCGCGCGATTGGTCGAACGCCGGAGGACGATTTGCTGCTGCAAATGCAGGGGATGATGGCGGAATACGAGCGAGCCAAAATTCTCGAACGGAGTCGTCGCGGCAAGCGTCACGCGGCACGAGCCGGATCGATCAGTGTGTTAGGCGGTGCACCGTACGGCTATCGTTACGTAAGCAAGCATCGCGGTACGGGTGACGCCCGCTACGAGATCGACGAGGAGAAGGCGGCAGTCGTCCGACAGGTTTTTAGGTGGGTTGCCCTGGAGCGTTGCTCGATCGGTGAAGTGCGTCGTCGCTTGAATGCCCGGCAAATACCGAGCCCGACGGGTCAAGCGAATTGGAATCGCTCGACGATCGGGGGGTTGCTGAACAATCCGGCCTACAAAGGTCAGGCCGCGTTCGGCAAAACGCAGGCAGGATCGCGTGGCCCGCGGTTGCGGCCGCCGCGCGGCCAATCGTCGTCACCGCGAAGGGCGCTCGTGCAACGGCCCACACCCGCGAGCGAACGCGTGACCATCGCGGTGCCCGCTTTGGTGAGCGCGGATGTGTTCGCCGCCGTGACCGAGCAGATGGAGGAAAACCGAAAGCGCAGTCGAGTCAGCCTGAGAGGCGCACGCTATCTACTCCAAGGACTGGTGGTGTGCGAAGCCTGCCAATACGGTTTTTACGGCAAGTTCGCGAAGAAGTCGTCGCCGACTGCCCGCGCCAGCACGTACTACCGATGTACCGGTAGCGATGCCAACCGCTTTGACGGCCAAGCGCTGTGTCACAACAAACAATGCCGGGCCGACGCCTTGGAAGCGGCGGTGTGGCAAGACGCCTGCGCCCTGTTGGCGGACCCGGACCGAATTGGTCGCGAGCACGAACGTCGGCAACGCGGCACCAAGGCCAGTCGTGGCCCGAGCGAGCAACTCGGCAAACGGATCGAGAAAACTCGCACCTGCATCCAGCGGCTGATCGATGCCTATGGCGACGGGTTGTTGGAGAAAGCGGAGTTCGATCCCCGCATCCGCGAATCGAGAGAGCGACTGACTCGACTGGAAGCTGAAGCCCAAGCCACGGCTGAGCAAGAACGTGATGACGCCGAGTTCGCTGCGGCGTTCGTGCAACTCGAAACGTTCGCCGCTCAGATTCGCGACGGGCTAGCCGACGCGAATTGGGACACCCGTCGCGCGATCCTACGGACTTTGATAAAAAAGGTTGAATTGGGTAAGGAGAGCATCCGAATCGTCTACAAGGTGTCCCCCCGCCCTTTTGACCAGGGCCCCAACCGGGGCCCTTTGCAAGATTGTCCACGGGGTGTAAGCCGCCGGGTGATGACATTCTGCACAAAACCCGGCGGCTTACGCTGCTCGGCTCGCCGTTTGGGCGCAAGTTTGCCCTGAGGCCGCGTGAACTTATCACGGACTGATACGCTCGCAGGGACCTTTGTGCTCGAACTCCGGCCGATGACCGTTGCCGACATCCCGAACGCCCTGGCCATGTGGAACGGCATGCCGGGCATCAGCCTGTTTCCTTCGGACTCGGTCGAAGGGATCACCAAGTACCT
>JANNLP010000402.1:0-2166 GCA_031396905.1 Gemmataceae bacterium | reverse complement strand
AACAGCTCGGCATTGGCGAAGAACAGCGGTGCATCCCAGCGGAACAGCACTAGGCCAGGAATGCGCCTCGCCTCGGGATGTCGCGAAATGTCGTGATAGCCCTTGAGACCATCGACGCGCCCGAGCACGGCGTCATACGGTCGCCAAGCGCGCCAGATGAAGGCGAGCAACGCCAGTCCAACGGCGGTAAAGATGCCTTGGATGACACCTAGCAACATGATGCCGAGAAAGCACACAATCGAAAACGCGAGTTCGCTGCGTCGCAATCGGTACAAGCGTAGCACGCCGGAAATCTCCACCAGCCCCAGGCAGGCACTGACGACAACCGCACTGAGCGCGGCATGGGGCAAGTTTCTTAGTAGCGTCGGCGCAAAGACCAGCAGTAGCGCGACGCAAGACGCCCCAACGACTCCGGCGATTTGCGTCTTGGCTCCCGCCGACTCCGCCACCGGCGTGCGCGACGCGCTGCTGCTTACGGAAAATCCTTGAAACAAACCCGAAGCCACGTTGGCAACGCCCAGTGCGACGAGTTCTTGATTGGCGTCGACTTCGTAACCCCCCCGATGAGCAAAAGTGCGAGATAGCACGCTGATGTCGGCGAAGGAAATCAGGGCGATCGCTGCAGCGCCGAAAAACAGCGGGCGCAACTCCAGAAAGGAAATGATGGGAAGGCGGATGACCGGCAATCCCTGGGGTAACGGACCGACCACTGACACATTGGCCTGAGCAACTAAACCGAACAGCGACACAATGATTGTCGCGCCGACAACAGCAATCAATACCCCGGGAACTCGAGGCACCCAACGCTTGCATCCCAAAATCACCAACAGGCAGAATAAGCTGATCGCGGCGGACGCCCAGTTCGTTCGGCCTTGCAGAATGCCATTCCCCAGGCCAATCCCCCGCTGCAAAACATCCTCGCCGCTCACTGGGAAACCGAGCATTGTGGGTAACTGGCTCAATAGCACGGTGACCGCGATGCCGTTCATGTATCCATAGCGGATGGGCTTCGAAAGTAACTCGGTAATAAAGCCGAACTTGGCAAAACCAGCCAGGATGCACAGGCCTCCAGAGAGAATTGCCAACATTCCTGCCAGCGCTACGGCGCGATCGACATTGCCAGCTGCCAGCGGCAGAACCGTGGCAGCGATCAGCGCGGCGAGTGCTGAGTCCGGCCCCAACACCAAAATGCGACTTGGCCCGAAGATGGCGTAAGCGGTGAGCGGAACGATTGTGGCGTACAGACCGCAAATGGCTGGCAAGCCCGCCGCTGCTGCATAACCCATTCCTGCCGGTACGAGAATCGCCGTTAGCACCAGGCCGGCAATCACGTCCTTTGCCAACCACGCGCGCGAGTACCCGCGCAGGACCGCGAGTCCAGGAATCCAGCGACTTAGATCACCTGAGTTAACTTGACGGGCTGAACGGTCAACTTCAGGGGGTGGAGTGATCGTCACGAGTGGAACCGCGCGAGGCGTGAAATCTGTCGAGACCAAAAATGCGACCAGGTTGGTGAAGACTGGATAAAACTTATATAGCCGCACCAAACAATGCACCAACCCCTGCAGTCAACCCCATCGCCAATGCGCCCCAAAACGTGACACGCAGAGCGCTCTTCATTAAGGGAGCACCGCCGGCGTAGGCTCCGAAACCGCCCAAGAGCGCAAGGAACAGAATAGAGGTTGCGACTACGACTGGAATCAGTGCCGTTCTAGGAGTGAAAAGCACGGTAAGCATCGGCATGGCCGCACCGACTGCAAAAGTTCCCGCGGAGGCAAAGGCGGCCTGAACGGGACGCGCGGTCGAAGTGTCAGAAATGCCGAGCTCATCACGCGCATGTGTGGTTAACGCGTCATGAGCCATCAGCTTCTCGGCGACCTGTTTCGCCAGGGTCTCGTCGAGTCCTCGCTTGACGTAGATTGCCGCCAATTCCTCGTGTTCGTGTTTGTCATCGGTGGCGAGTTCTTTTCGCTCCCGCTCGATGTCGGCCTTTTCCGTATCCGCCTGCGAACTGACCGACACATATTCGCCGGCAGCCATCGACATCGCTCCAGCGACCAAGCCCGCGACTCCCGTAACCAAAATATCGCTGCTGGTGGCATTCGCCGCAGCCACGCCCACCACGAGGCTCGCTGTCGAGACGATGCCATCGTTTGCACCTAGCAC
>JANNLP010000352.1:0-4862 GCA_031396905.1 Gemmataceae bacterium | reverse complement strand
CACTTCCGATGCAAACGAACTCAATTGGTCCACCATCGTATTAATGGTGTTCTTCAACTCCAGAATTTCGCCCTTCACATCCACGGTGATCTTCTTGGAAAGATCGCCCTTGGCGACGGCCGTCGTCACGTCGGCGATGTTGCGCACTTGGGCCGTCAGGTTGCCGGCCATGAAATTCACGCTGTCAGTGAGATCCTTCCACGTGCCTGCGACTCCTTTCACGTCGGCCTGCCCGCCGAGTTTGCCTTCGGTACCCACCTCGCGCGCAACACGGGTCACTTCAGCGGCGAACGAACTCAACTGGTCCACCATCGTATTGACGGTGTTTTTCAATTCCAGAATCTCGCCCTTCACATCCACCGTGATCTTGCGCGACAAGTCGCCGGTGGCCACCGCCGTGGTCACCGCGGCGATGTTGCGCACCTGGGCCGTCAAGTTGCTCGCCATGAAGTTCACGCTGTCGGTTAAATCCTTCCACGTACCTGACACGCCTTCGACGCGAGCCTGGCCGCCAAGCTTGCCTTCGGTACCCACCTCACGAGCCACTCGGGTCACCTCGGCCGCGAACGAGCGCAACTGTTCCACCATCGTGTTGACGGTGTCCTTCAGTTCCAGGAATTCGCCCTTCACGTCCACGGTGATCTTCTTCGACAAGTCACCGTTGGCGACAGCCGTGGTCACATCGGCAATATTGCGCACCTGGCTGGTCAAGTTACTCGCCATCGAGTTGACACTCTCGGTGAGATCCTTCCATGTACCGGCCACGCCTTTGACTTTGGCTTGACCGCCGAGCTTGCCTTCCGTGCCCACCTCGCGAGCCACGCGCGTCACTTCCGACGCAAAGGAGCCAAGCTGATTCACCATCTTGTTGACGGTCTTGGCAGTGCGCAAGAACTCGCCCTGAAGTGGCCGATCGTCAACTTCCAATGCCATGGTCTGGGCCAAGTCGCCTTGAGCTACGGCACCAATCACACGCGCGGTTTCGCTGGTCGGGTGCACCAGGTCATCAATGAGTTCATTGACCGATTCGACGCAGCCTTCCCAAAAGCCACCGACATCACCCAGCGAAAAGCGTTGGCTGAGCTTACCCTCTTTGCCGACCACTCGGCTCAGTCGGGACAACTCGTTGGCCATGCGCTCGTTCTGTCCAACCAGGCTGTTGAAGGCATCAGAAACACGACCTGCGACACCGGTCCATTCCACCGGTAAGCGCACGTCGGCACGACCAGCCCGTAAGGCATTAAGGGCATTCAGAATGGCGGCCATCTCGGCTCGCGCGGCGGGTGTCGTTGTCTTGGTATCTTCAAGGAGTGGCATGAGAGTTGCGTCCTTTTGGGCAATGTTCTGCCCGTTTCTTATGAAGCGTTACCGAGTTTGGCTGCACGCCAGGTATAGTCGGGCACGTTGTAATGTCGGACAGTGAGATGAGGGCAGAATGTAGCAAAAAATGTACCGATTTCTCGACTCCATTCGTCACGGCTAGGCAGTGCTTTGCCGAATCGAAGTCTAAACACCCACGGAACAAGGACAAGTAAGATGCCGACCAGTCAATCGCCCACGCCGGATGAGTTCGTCTCAACCTTCCGCGAGGTTATCCGTGTCGGGTTCAACTGGGATCGCTTTCTCGCAGAACAATGGCCCATCGAACTGGTGACTCTCAATTCGCATGCCGACCTGGAGCGGTGCTTCATGCCGTGGTACATCGGCGTGAAGGGCGAGGAAGTGGCTTACGATGCCGAGAAGGCCGTGCCGATGCGATTGACCGATGTGCCCAAGACCATGAACATACTCAACGACGAACGGCAGGCCGATATCCAAAGTTACGTTGAAGAGTTTCGTCATCAAGCGGACTTGGTCAAATTTTCCGTCCCAACGTACGCCCTGCCCGACGATCAATATTTCATCCTCGATAGAAACCATCGGCTATCGGCACTGACGTTGAATTCGGTGCCATTCAAAGTCACCCTCTGGAACGTCCGGGGTCCGCTCGAATCCGATGGATTGCTGGATCTCATCCACTGGTTGCCCCCGCGCAAAGCCTGACTCGGCAGCGACGAGCTGCACCGGAGTCCGCATCCGATCTACATTGCGAGTGTGTATGGTTGATATTCATTGCCACATTCTGCCGCGCGTTGATGATGGTGCGACTTCATTGGAAGAAGCGCTCGACATGGCCCGCTTCTGCGTCGCCGACGGAATTACTCACATCGTCGCCACGCCTCATTGTCACCGCTTTATTCATCTGTTGCGTAACGAAATTGTGCCGCATGTGAAAGACCTGAACAACGAATTGCAAAAGGCGCAGATTTCTCTGACGATTCTCCCCGGTTCCGAAATTCAGGTTACCGACGCGCTGGAGTACCGCCGCGAGTTCAATGCCGGGGCGTACTGCCACCTGGGCGACGGCCGCACTTTTACATTGCTGGAATTCAACTGGGCTAAGGAACTTTTCCCCGCCGACGCGGCCGAGTTGGTCACTTGGATTCGCGCCCAAGGCATGACACCCATTCTCGCGCATCCCGAGCGGCACGATTTCTTTTGGAAAGAACCCCCACGCCTTCAAGCGCTGGTCGATGCCGGCGCCTGGGTGCAAGTCACAGTTGATTCGTTGTTGGGCAACCATGGCCCCGCGCCCAAACACGCCGGTGAAAACCTCCTGCGACTGTATCCCGAAGCCGTCCTCGCCACCGACGCCCACAACATGGTTCGCTGCTCCGGCATGTCCGCCGGTTATGCATGGGTCACCGAACACTTCGGCCAAGAGCGCGCTGATGATCTCAAGACGCGCGCTAACGAGGTTTTGGCAAGCATTGCACGGAAAGAAAAACCGACTATGAACGCCGCAAACACAACGAAGTAACAAACTAACTGGTTTCCAGCCGGCGGGCCAGCACTCGAGCTACCAGGAGAAAGATCACGGTCAACCCGATAAGCACCAAAACCTGCGGCCACAGTTCCCAGACCGGTGCGTCGCGCCAGAAGACTTTTTGGTAACCGTCCAAGGCCCACGCGTTGAATGTGGCCAGACCGACGGTCTTCATGCCCTCGCTCATGGCAAAGCGGGGGAACATTGACCCGCCTAGGGCCGACATGAGCAAGATGACGGTGGTGGACACGCCAGCCAGTTGACCGCGCGTCCGGCATATTGTGCCAAGCACAATGCCGAACGCGGCCGCCGCTGCCGCAGTCACAATTGTCATCACAAAAAAGCCGGGCAGGTGGCTCCAGAGTTCCAGCCCGAACACGAGCCAGCCCCAGACAAACATCACAGAAACCTGCATGACGCCGAGCAAAATAAACGAGACCCATTTGCCCGCCAGCAACCCGCTCATCGTCAAGTTCGAAGACAATAATCGTTCCAGTGTGCCATTCTCCACTTCCTCGATCAGCGAGCCGCCCGCTCCGTTGGCGCACGAAAACAACAGGAACATCACAGCCGTCGCCGCCGTGTAGAACGCAATGACGGGATTGGCTTTGTCCTGGCCGAGCACGTCCACGACTTTTACATCCAGCAATCCATTGGCAGCGCCCTCTCCGGATGGTTCATTCGCGTTGGCAGGCCGTTTCATGAACTGCTCGGCTTGGCCGATGGCCTTTTGCTGTTCGGCCGTCAGAGGCCCGCCAAATTTCGTCAATTGGCTGATGCCGCCCTTCATCATCGCGTCCGGCATGGCAGTCATGACCAACCCCTGCAACATTCCCGCGAGCATTTGCGGCGCCACCGGATCGGACGTGTCTGCCAATAATATGACGGTGGACCGATCGCCGGCAAAACTTGGAAACGATTGGCTCAGTCCTTTCGGCAAGATGATCGCGGCCGAGACTTTGCCGTCGCGGACTAACGCCTCGGCGTTGGCTCGGGTCAGCGCCTCGCCCGTCGGGACTTTGGTCGAGACCCGCAAGCTCTTGTCTTTCGCCAGCGCCGCGATCAGCTTCTGACTGAGATCCGATCCGTCTTCATCGACAGCAGCGACACTGATCTTCGGCGTGCTGGAGCGGCCCTGGCTACCGAAGATGACCGCGAAAATCGAAAAGAAGGCCACCGGCACAATGAATGTCAGCAGCCAAACGATTCGATCGCGGCGCAAGTGAAGAAAGAAAATCCGCAGGATGGTGCCGATCATTCCCGCAACTCCCTTCCCGTCAGGTGCAAGAAAACGAGTTGCAACGTTGGGCTTTGCACGCCCACGTCTTCGACCCGGCAGCCCGCCGCCCGCACTCGATCAAGGACGGGTGGTAATTCCGCGGCCACGTCGGCAGCCTGCCAGCAGACCGTGCGGCCATCAGGCTCGACTGCAAGGCCGGCCGTATCGGCCGCCAGCTTGCGATCAAGCGTGAGTGTGACTTGCCGGCGTGGCCCGACAGTCTTCTCGACCAATTCCTGAAACTTGCCCGCGGCAATGGTCTTGCCGTGATCGATGATGACGATTTGATCGCCGTGAGTTTGCGCCTCGTCGAGTTGGTGCGTCGTCAGCACGAGAGATGTGCCCGCCTGCTTCAACTTTTCGAGCATCTCCCAGATTCGTTCCCGGCTCTGCGGGTCCACGCCTACGGTCGGCTCATCAAGCAATACCACCTGGGGGCGATGCAGCACACCGCAGGCAATGTTCAGCCGCCGCTTCATGCCGCCAGAGAAACCCTGGATCGGTTCATTGGCTCGATCAGCCAGACCGGTCCAGTTCAATGCCGACTTCACCTCGTCCGCATGGGCGTCGCCACGCAGACCGTGAAAAGCGCCAAAGACTTCCAGATTCTCCCGAGCTGTCAGCAAAGAGTATAGAGCAATCTCCTGCGGTACGACCCCGAGCGATCGCGTAGTGTGGTCGCGGTTGGCGTCAAGCGGTTGACCGAGAAGTTCGATC
>JANNLP010000306.1:0-2657 GCA_031396905.1 Gemmataceae bacterium | reverse complement strand
TGATTCGCCGCCGCCGATCTTCCGCCGCGATGTGCTGAAGATCGAAGACATGAAGCCCGGCATGGAGTTGAAGGGCACCGTGCTGAACGTCGTGGATTTCGGCGCATTCGTGGACGTGGGCCTCAAGGACAGCGGCCTGGTCCATATCAGTCAACTCGCCAACCGTTTCGTGCGCAACCCGCACGAGTTTGTCGCCGTAGGCGACGTGGTGACCGTGTGGGTGATGACGGTGGACAACGACCGCCGCCGAGTGTCGCTGACGATGATTGAACCCGGCACACCGAAAAAACCGGAAGAACCGCCCGCGCGATCCTTTGCCCCGCGAGGGACACGGCCGCCGCAGCAACAGCACCAACACGATGATCGCCCACAGCGACAGGAACGCCCGCGACGGCCGCAACAAAGGCGGCAACCACGTCAGGAAAATGTCGAAATTGTGGCGATGGATGGCCCGTTGCCGCAGCGCAACACCGCCCGCTTCGAGCGCAGACCGCCGCCCCCGCCGAAGCCGCTGCCGACGCTGACCAAGGACAAGAAGGAAGGCAAAGCCTACCTTAACACGCTCGGCGAGTTGGAAGCGTTCTTCAAGCAGCGCGACGGCGAAGCCGGTTAGCCGCGACGCGAAGCTTGCCCAGCGGAGCGCGAGACCTCGCCCACCATCAACCGCTCAAACAACGCACGATCCACTCTTCCGCGAAAACGCACTTTCCCATCGACCGCGACGACGGGCACGCATTCCCCGTATCGCTGTGCCAGTTGCGGGTCGGCGTCGATATTGGTCACTTGCAACTGAAAACCCCAGTGCGATTTCCGCTCGGTTAGCAGCGCTTTGGCGTCGTCGCATAGATGACAGCCCGGGCGTGTGTATAATACGACGACCAGATGAGCCAGCGGGGAACTGCGCGGACGCAGACACGACGGCCAAAACCAACCCATGCTCGACCTCCGCGGCGTGTGCCGCTGTGGTCGGGATTGTATTGACGGACTGTTCATGGCTCGATCCAATTCCCGCCCGCCAAAAAGCAAACGACCTCCCGCGCCGCTGCTGCCCGGCGGTTTCTTCCTGTTCAGCCTGCTCCTGTTGGCGATCCTGGCGGTGGCATTATTCCCGTGGGGATCGAGCAGCGCAGTCCGTTACGATGAGTTCGACAAGTTGCTCACCGCCAACAAGTTGAAAAAGATCGTGCTGGTCGGCAACGATCGTGTGCGCTGCGATTTGCGCGACGAGTTAAAAAAGGATCCGGACGAAGAGATCAAGCGGCTCAAAATCACCAGCGGCCAGTTCACCGTGATGCTGCCGCCGGCACCGGACCGTCGCGATTTGTACGCCAAAGCCAAAGACCACGGCGTGATGATTGACAAAGAGGACGACCACGGCACGTGGTTTGGCTCGCCATTTCTAATGATGATGCTGGTCACGCTCGGGTTCATTCTCTTGATATTCCTGTTTCTCCCGCGATTGCGTGATCCGATGGGCGGTGTGCCGCCAGCCTTTGGCCGTAGCACCGCCCGCAAGTACGACAAGAACACCAAGAACAAGACAACATTCGAAGACGTGGCCGACATGGAATCGCCGAAGCGCGAGTTGCAGGAGATAGTCGATTACCTGCGCTCACCGGATAAGTTCCTCAAACTGGGTGCGCAGATTCCCAAAGGTGTGCTGCTGGTCGGAGCACCCGGCACGGGTAAGACATTGCTGGCGCGGGCCGTGGCCGGCGAGGCCAATGCCAACTTTTACGCCATCAACGGTGCCGAGTTCATTCAGATGTTTGTAGGCGTGGGCGCCAGCCGGGTGCGCGATCTATTCAAGACAGCCAAAGATAATTCGCCCTGCCTGATCTTCATCGACGAAATCGACGCCGTCGGTCGAATGCGCGGTGCCGGCGTCGGTGGCGGTTCCGATGAACGTGAACAAACACTGAATCAAATCCTCGGCGAGATGGATGGCTTCTCGCCGACCGACGCCGTCATCGTGCTGGCCGCGACCAACCGGCCCGACGTGCTGGATACCGCCCTGCTCCGCCCCGGTCGCTTTGATCGGCACGTGACCATTGATCGACCGACATGGAAGGGCCGGCTGGATATTCTCAAGGTCCACACGCGCAACAAGCCGCTCGGCGACGACGTGGACTTGGAAGCCATCGCCCGCTCCACCATCGGCATGACTGGAGCCGACCTGCGCAACTTGGCCAACGAAGCGGCGCTATTGGCGGCGCGAAACGATAAGTCGCGGATCGACAAAGATGAGTTCCTGCAGGCGCACGATCGAGTAATGCTCGGCCCAAAGCGCGAGGAATTGTTCACCGAGGCCGACAAGCGGCGCATTGCTTATCACGAGGCGGGGCACGCGCTGGTCGCCATGTTGGAGCCGCAGGCCGACAAACCGCTTCGGGTATCGATCATACCGCGCGGGCGCACCGGCGGCGTCAACCTTTTTGCGATGGAAGATGTCCGTGTCCAGCAGGGTATAGGCTACTTCAAATCGCGGCTGGCGATGATGATGGGTGGCCGTGCAGCCGACCGGCTTGAATTCCGGGAACCCGACGCTGGTCAGCAAAGCGATCTGCAACAAGCCACGCAGTTGGCCCGGCGGATGGTCGCGCAATGGGGTATGAGCGATCGCATCGGACCAATGGCATTCCGTATTGGCGAAGAAC
>JANNLP010000242.1:0-7998 GCA_031396905.1 Gemmataceae bacterium | reverse complement strand
AACTTCCTTTCTATAATTTTTTTTTTTTGTTTGTGGCGGGGGCTTTTGTGCGCGTCCCACAAACCCCACACCACATCCTTCAACAATTTTTGTTTTTTTTTGTGGCGGGCGCCGTCCCTCCCGGACCCACCAATATTCATCAGATGCTTCCGCCGAAACGTAGCCGGAACTGAATGAAGTCGCTGGCAGCAACTGCGCCGTCGTTGTCGAAATCAAAGATCGGATTAGTGCCGCCGAGGGCCAACCGGAACTGGATAAAGTCATTGGCGGCGACATTGCCGTCACCGTCGAAGTCACCGAAGAATCGGAAGATGTTCGTCGCAGGGTTGGGCGTGGCCGCGGACGCCAGCACGTAGTTGTCGCCGGCGACGCCGTTGCCATCGCCATCGAAGTTGCCGGCGTTGATCTGATTGGCAAGCGCGGTCAACGTGTATCGGCCATCGGCAAGCGACGTAAAATCCACGGCAGGCCCGGCTGCAAATGTCAACGTGACCGCATTGCCGCTCGGCGTGGCAATCAAGTCAATGAAAGCATTGTCCGATTGCCGCATTAATTGGAATGCGTCAGCCGGGTTGACTGGTAAAGTAACCGCGCTATCGAACGTGACCTGCAGGCTGGTAATGCGCGAACGGTGGACCGACCCATCGTTAATCTGGGTGGAACTGATTTTGGCTGGAGGCGCGACGGCGCCTTGGATGGCGAAGTCGTTGTTGGCGTAGGTGATGCCGGGCGCGGTTGTTATTTGAAAGTTCGGTTGATTGTTGGCGACAGTCACCTTGGCGATGTAGATATCCATTGATGTGGAATTCGGGCCGGGATTGTTACCGGTACTATTCGAATTATCGGCCCAGATACCGATGAAGCGCCCGTTGGTGAAGCTGAGATCCGAGTAGTCGCCGTAGTCATTGCCATTGCCGCTGACCGCCGTGGACTTACCGGTACTCAGCTTGATGTTGGGTTGGAAGGTAGCCCCGCCGTCGAAACTCGCGGTCGCCCAATACTCGGCCAGGGTGTTCGCGGCGTCGTTGCGGCAGTCGTACCATGAAAAGGCAATATGCCCGGTGGTTTGATCGATGGACGAACGTGGCAGAAACTGACTCCGCGTGGTCGAATCGTCATTGACCCGTTTTGCCGCTGACCAGCTTCCACCATTGTTGTCCGAAAAGCGCATCATGATTTCGAGGTTGCTGTTCTCCGCGGCGGTTTCCTCGGTGTAGGTCAAGTACAAACGGCCATGGAATGGCCCGCCGCTGGCATCCCAAACCAGGTCCGGCTCCGCATCGACGCTTCGATCCGGCTGGGCTGGGATGAAGTCGAACCCGCCAACATTCGTTGATGTGATCGTTGTCCGCGCGGCAAAAGCGCCGGGGCCGATGCCATCCGCATCGAGGTTGAAAAAGACGGAGTCCGGGCCTTGGCCCGAGCTGGCATTGACATAGGTGACAGCGACCTGGCCATTTGGTCCGATGCAAATGTCGCCAAAATTGCCGGCGATTCCACTATTAGAACCCAGGACGGTCACCGGCGCGGAGAACGTCCCAATTGGTCCTGCCGCATCAACTTCGAGGTATGAAACCAACTGCGCGCCACCCTGGTTGTAAACCAGGGCCACTAGGGCTCGTCCCGCCGTGCTGGAATTGCCGGTGACGATGGTCGGCTGATCGGTGCTCGCCGAAGTAGTGTAAAACGTTGTGAAAGACTTACCGCCGTCGGTGCTTCGGCCCACGACGGTCGCGACCCCACTGCTGGCAAGTTGCGCACCCCAAAGATTACCGAACTTGTCGAAGTGATGAACCGGGTCGCCGATGGAAGTAGCGTAGCCGTCTGAGCCGATGCCGAAGTTGCGGGCCGTCCAGGTCGAGCCGCCATCGACGCTGACCGAACCCATCATGCCGGTGGCGCCCAACTGATTCGACGAGGAAAAAACGCGATTGGGATTTCCCGGATCAATGGCGACGGAAGTTTCGCTTTGATCGCCGCTCTGTTTGTTGACGTTGATATTCGCGCTGGCAACCAGCCCATTGCGGATCGGTGCGATATGGGTGAATCCACCGGGTAGCACCTCGGCAACAATGTAATCTTTGTTAGGCACGAGGTCATTGAAGGTGTACTTGCCATCGGCTGCGGTCACGATCGACGTGTCGCCAGCATTGAACGTGCCGCTATTGTCCAGGTCCAAATACACAGTTACTCCCGAGAGCGGCGCTTCGCTGTCGTTCTTGCCGTTGCCATTCACATCATTGAAAACCAGGCCGCTGATGGTCGCTGGCGGCAATCGATCACCAAAGTTACCGACGAATGTGTCGGGTGCCGCCAATGTCACGTGATGCCGGCCATCGCCGCCGGGCGTCGTCTGTAAGTAGCCGCCCGACGGAAGTACATGCGCGACGTTGTAGCTGCCGGCTGTCAACCCGGTGAACGAATAGTTGCCGATAGCGTTGGTGTCTTGTGCCGTTTCGCCGCCCGTCGTTATCTCAAGCGACCAGGCCGTCAACGTGCCGATATCGTCGGTCCCGTCGTCAGTAACGGTCAAGGTCCACGTGCCGTTAATCGCTTTAGTGTCGAGTCCGGAAAGCGCACCCTCGGGCTTGAAACTCCCCGTAAACGGGGCCGCACTGCCGACGACGGTGACTGCCGCTTCGTCGTCAAATACCGTGTTCGTGTAGTTGTCTGAGTTGCCGCCGTTGTCGGTGGACAAAGTGATCTTAGTGCCCGTCGGGCCGGTGATAAATATGTCGAGGTCGGCGGCCCAGGTATGGTTGATTGAGAGCTTGACGTTAATGTCCGCAATCGTTCCGGTATCGGCCACGGTCAATGTGGACGTAATGGTGGTCAAATCGGGAATCGCGATCGGAACGTTCGATGAGGTATACGTTTTTATTGTCTCATCAAGCACGCCGTTGTTATTGGCATCAAGGAACACGGTGACGCCAGACAGACCGGTATCGCCGGCATCAATCGCGCCGTTGGCGTTCACATCGTAAAACATCTGTCCATTGATCGTGGCCGGAGTGCATCGAAGCTCCAGAGGCACGACTCTGAGTTTTCGAGTAGGACAATGGAGCGATTTCCGAAGCGTGCGAGACCGGAACGCGGACAGCATGAACCAACTCCCTGGGGAGACTGCCAAAGGCGTGTAGGGCAACTTCCAGTAAGTAATGCCCAAGAAAAACCAAGTTGCGACTGGTGGACGGGTCAACCCATCATACACGGGCCACGGTGGCGATACAAGGCTCTCACGAACTCGTCACCTTTTCTTGCCGCTGAAAATACCGGGAATAATTGGCGTTGGTTGACCCGATGCCCGGCGCAATCACTTCAACGCGCAGACTTAACCGGCGTCAACTTCCGTTAGGCCGGCGATGGAAAGCGCGGATATAATCGAGGTGTCCCGTTGTTCACCAAGTTGTCGTCGGATCCTTCAAATGAGAATTGATCGAAGGCGGGCAAACGAACGAACTGGCTTCACTCTCGTGGAAGTCCTGGTGGTTATTGCGATTATCGCATTGCTGTTGGGCCTTTCCCTTCCAGCTGTTCAGCGCGTGCGCGAGATGTCTTCGCAAACATCGTGTCGGAACAATATGCGGCAAATCGGGCTGGCGCTGCACGCTTATCATCACCATAAGGGTTCGTTGCCACCGGGTTACCTGTTCAATGAACAAGTCGCAGCGCCGCCCGAGGTCGTGATTTCCAGCGCGCCGGGATGGGGCTGGGCCGCCCATTTGCTTCCGCATCTGGAACATGAAAACTTGGCGAATCTCATTCAGTGGCAGGTGCCGGTGGAAGATTCGGTTCATGACAAAGCGCGAATCGTCGGCGTCAAAGTCTTCAACTGTCCGTCCGACATCGGCACAGGAGTCTACACGATTCTGTCCCAGTACAGCGACAAACTCTGCGACGCGGCGACCAACAGCTATGCCGCGAGCTTTGGCCACGGTGGTTACATCGGCGAACATCCGGCGATTAGCAACGGCGTCTTTTACCGCAACAGCAACACACGGTTCGCCGACATCCGTGACGGAACTTCGCACACCATCGCCATCGGCGAACGGGCGGCTTTATTCTGCCAAACACCGTGGGCCGGCGTGCCGTCCGACGGAACCATTCGCTCAAATCCCAACTCGCCCAGTTTCCTGGCAGCGGTCGAAGAAGCTCCCGTCATGGTCATGGCGCGAACGAATCCGTTTCCGATGAATCAGCATTACTCATCGCCGTATGACTTTTATTCGCCGCACCCGGTGGTCGGAATGTTCACGTTCGCCGATGGCTCGGTGCGGGCGTTGCGTTTCAATCTTTCCGCGACGATTTGGGAAGCCATCGGCACCCGGGCCGGCGGCGAAACTGTATCCGAAAGCGATTACTAATATGCAGTCGGCGTCATCGCCTCGGTTCCTCGGTGGCCTCATAGCGATTGCCGTGATCGCGCTGATCGGTTTCGGGCTGCTGTTTGCATTGACATCGCGGCCTCAACATCATCGTTATGTCGAAGGCACACCGCTCCTGCAAAAAGCCGAATCGCTGTTCAACGACACGCAAGTGGGCTTGCAATTCGCTCCGCCCAAGGATTGGTCGATGCAGGTCCGCTCGACTGAATCGCCGGGCCAGCACTTGCCCGAGCGGACGCTCGTGAAATTCAAGCGATTCATCCCGAACGTGGCGGCAGCCTGGCTGAAAGTCGTGATCAAAGACACTCCTGAGGATCAGGCACCCGTCGATGTGTTGCGTAAACGCAAGCCACCCGAAAAAGGTTGGAAGGTCACCAAGGAGGTGGAAGACGGCGTAAAGGTCGGCGATCACGCGGCGGCTCGCATTACCTTCGGCGGCCCGTTCGATCCCGATGGCCGGGGTCAGCGCGATTTCACTTGCGAAATCGTCGCGGTCCGTCGCGGCGGGCAGATATTCGAATTCTCCAGCACGTTCCCCACTGCTGATGTCGAAGCACGAAAGCAAATCCGCGCGGCCATCGAAAGCGTGGCGTTCGGCAAGTGATTTGTTGGCCACATCCTCCTTCATTGCCGCATCGCCGTTACTAGGTATAATTCCCCTTCAATATCGGCACCGAACCCGTTCGCCGTAAAGGAGTTGGGCATGGTCGATGGGCAGACCGGCGCGACGCGCCCCTGGTTGTGGACGCAGTTGTTCCGCACCTTTCAAGTTGCACTGGACCCCAAAAAACTCGTGCTCGCAGCGATCGGCCTACTGGTCGCGGCTGCCGCGACCACGCTTCTCAGTTGGCTATTTTTCTCGATGAAGTCGGAGCCGAACCAGACAAACTATTCCCACGATATCTATGTCAAACGCGGCGATTCCGAAGAGGTGGCACGGCGAAAAGCCATCGACGCATTTGAAGCCGACCGCGTCAGTTACCAGTTCACCAAGACCCTCGCCGGACCTAAGGATGAGTTCGGCACGCATGGCATCTTTCGCGTCTTCCCGTGGCATGAAGAGCGGGGTGCCAACCCGTACTTGTTGATTGCCGGGCAGACGCGGCACGGCAGCGGCTTCGCAGGCGTTTGGGAATGGATCAAGCACGACGGCATCCGCGTCATGCTCGAACCATTGCGCAAATTCCTGTTGCCGGTGCGCCTCATGCTCAATCCGTTGGCCGACTTCTCTACGCGCATCTATTTACTATTGGTCGCGCTGGTCACGCTGGCGACGTGGGCCTTCTTCGGTGGAGCGATCACCCGCATCGCCGTCATGCAACTGGCCGGTAAAGAACCTCCGAGCATGACCGACGCCCTGCGCTTCGTCGCGCAAAAGTATGTGCATTACGTGGCTGCACCACTCGTGCCAGTATTGTTCGTCGCTGGCATTGTGTTGATCACAGTGGTGGTGTTCGGAATAATCCACCTGGTTCCTTACCTGGGCGACGTGGTGGATAGCCTAGTCTGGCCGATTGTTCTGCTGCTTGGCTTCGCGCAGGCACTCTTACTCGTCGGCCTCGTCGGTTACCCACTCATGTTTGCCACGATTAGTGCCGAAGGCTCCGACACGTTTGACGCACTGTCACGATCGTACAACTACGTCTACCAGGCCCCATGGAACTACCTTTGGAATGCCCTCGTTGCCATCGCTTATGGCATGGTCGTGGTATTCTTCGTCGGCTTCATGGGATCGATGGTCGTCTACCTGAGCAAATGGTCGATCTCGCAAACACCCGGCACCGAGTACTTCACGAGCCGGCGGGCCGACCACTTGTTCATGAAGACACCGACGACATTTGGCTGGCGCGATCTGCTCGTGGATCGGCCGGAACTCAAGACGACGGCGTCGGAAGAAGCGCGCAATGCGTATTTGCGCGACAACGTCACGCCCGGCAACTACCTCTCGGCATCGTGCGTTGGTATGTGGACAACATTGGTGCTGCTTTTCGTCATCGGCTTCGGATATAGCTACTTCTTCACGTCCAGCACGATGATCTACCTATTGATGCGGCACAAGATCGACGACACGGACCTCGACGAGGTCTTCTCGGAGGATGAGCTGCCAGACGAGCCGTTGCTGCCGCCGACCACGCTGCCCGGTCCCGGCTCTGCCCCTCCGCAGCCGCAAATGGTGGACCCACCGACATTGCGCACACCGGAAAAGCCGTAGCCACGGACCCCTACGGTTGAACGCGATCCAACGGTGTTCTTCCGCGGCCATCTCTGGATGGAATCATGCCTCGGCCGATCATTCTGTTCACTGGTGCGTTTGCCGATATGCCGCTGGCCGACCTCGCGGCCAAGGCAGCCGAGTGGGGTTACGCCGGCTTGGAGTTGGCCGCGAGGGGCGATCATCTGGCAATTCAATCCGCGTTGGCTGATGCCGAGGAATGCCCGCGCAAGTTGAATCTTCTTTCCGGCCATGACCTGCAAGCGCCGGTGATTGCCAACTTCGGTATCGGTCAAGCCATCGGCGACGTTATCGACGAACGCCATCGCGCTATAGTCCCGGATCATGTCTGGGGCGATGGCGAACCAGATGGTGTTCGAACACGTGCCGTCGAAGAGATGAAGGCCACGATTCGCGTTGCTCAGCGGCTCGGTGTCAGCGTCGTCACCGGTTTTACCGGCTCTCCAATCTGGTCGTACAGCAACAGCTATCCTGGTGTCAAAGCCGAAGTCATCGACGCCGCGATTGCCGATTTCGCCAAGACTTGGCATCCAATTCTCGATACATGCCAGGAATGCGGCGTGCGCTTCGCCTTGGAATTGCATCCGGGACAAATGGCCTTCGACTTCTACAGCACCGAGCGCACGCTGGATGCCATCGACCGCCGGCCCGAGTTCGGCTTGTGCGTGGACCCATCGCATCTGCACTGGCAGGGCATCGACGCCGCGGCCTTTGTCCGCCAGTTCGGCGACCGCGTTTATCACGTCCACATGAAGGACGTCCACATTCAACTAGATGGCCGCACTAGTTTGATGAACTCATTCCTCCCATACGGCGACCCGAGGCGCGGCTGGGAGTTCCGCGGCCCCGGACGCGGCGGCATCGACTGGGACAACTTTATCCGCGCCCTCAATCACATCGGCTACGACGGCCCGCTCTCCGTGGACTGGCGCGACGAGGGATTGGATCGGGAATTTGGCGCGCAAGACGCTCTGCGGTTTGTGCAACAGCTGGATTTTCCGGGGAAAATGGTTATGGAACGTTCGGCGTTTCGGTGAACATACAGCCGCCCATATTATTGAAAGTCCCGCCATGCCACTCAAGATCTTCGATTCACGAGTTCGATTCCTTGTTGGCGTGACCGTTGGAATGATCCTGTTCATCGGTGGATACACCTGGTGTGTCAATGATCGAACCGCCTATGGTTGGGTCATGTTTCTGGTCGTTCCATTTGTTGCGGGTTTTGGCATAGCGTTGATTGTTTTGCGGCCGGCCGCGATTTTTTTTGCGAGTTGCTTAGTCGGTGTCGCGACAGCAATGATCTTCATGGGTTTAGAGTGGGAAGGTTACATTTGCGTTGTCATGGCCATGCCGTTGTTGGCCATTTCGTTGTTTCTCGGC
>JANNLP010000235.1:0-1659 GCA_031396905.1 Gemmataceae bacterium | reverse complement strand
GCCGATCACGTTGCCGTTGTGTTTGATGACCTTGGCACGGTCGGGGTCATACAGGCCGAGGATTGACGCTTGCTCGAATATACCGGCTGCTCCGAGGCTGGCGGGGTGCAACGGATTGCCTACGATCTTGGTCGGTCGGCCTTCGTGGCTCTCGACTAACAGGCCGACCGCGCCGCCGGGGTGCGGCATGGCCGTGGCATAGTATTTGGCTTTGCCAGGAATCGTGTCTTCAGGTTGCCGGACGCGCGGAATAATCTTGTCCGGCACCTGTCGGCCACACCCGGACACGCCAGCCAAGGCCAGCGAGGCGCCCATCAATGTGAGAAACCGTCGACGGCTCACTGGGTCATCGAGTAACCCGGCTTGGTCCGGAAACTCGCGTGCGACTCCTGCTCGGAATTCCGGGCTCAGCTCATCCAGCGACCGCCAGAACTTTGGGTTACCCTCAAAGGCATTGTCCGCGTCCGTTACTAGCGGTAATCCGATCATCGTTCCTTGGCGTTGCCTTTCTTCACTGCCCATCGAGATCAACGCTCCGCTTCGCAAAGCCTTCGCGTCGCGGCTAACCGCGCTGATCACTAACGATGGCATGTCGAGCAGTGGATCATGCTCTTAAGGTCGTACTCTTGCTTCAGTTTCTCACCGATCGTCTTTTGCTCGGCCGCAGTTGGTCTCCACTCAACGTCGAAAACGCGATCGCGCGGGCGGATGTTTTTCTCCGGCGCACGGTGGCAATCGAGACACCATTCCATCAGCAGCGAACCGTGTTGGCGGACAAGTTGCATCTGGTCAATCTGGCCGTGGCACGTCGTGCAGCCGACTCCCTTGGCGACGTGGACGCTGTGGTCGAAGTACACATGGTCGGCCAGTTTGTGGACGCGGTTCCACTCGATGGGTTTGCCGCTTTGGAAACTCTCACGCACTGGTGCAAGCAGTTCCGTCCCGACCCAGATCTGTTCATGGCAGTTCATGCACGTCTTGGTGGCGGGCATCCCGGCATACGCCGACGTTTCCACCGACGTGTGGCAATACCGGCAATCGATGCCAAGAGCGCTGACATGCTGTTGATGGCTGAATGGCACCGGCTGATCGCGGATGATGCCGGCGTTAGTGACGTAACCCGAGCGCACAATCGCCGCGATGGCCGCACCTGCGCCGGCAATGATGAACACCGCGCCGAAGATACTCACCTTCGAAACGGTATTGAAACTGGGATGAAAGATCTGCGGCAAGCCATTGCCCCCGACGTTATCAATAGGCAATTGCAATTCGGATGCCAACGGATGGCGATGATGATTCAACAACTCACGAAGGGAAACGGTCTCGACAACGGGAAATTGCTTATCGGCAGTGAGAATGCGTAGTGGTCAGCGGATATCAACGATGATGGGTATTGACTCAACAACGGGCTTCGACAAGTGCACAATCAGCTTGCCGCTGGCCGGGCTGTTGCCCAGCTTTTTCTTGTCGGAAGTAACCGTGACAACACCACGCTTCACCGTCGCCGTCAATGGTCCTTCGATTTCAATGCGCTCGACACGCACCGATTGACCCTCGCCATCGCGCAACAAGACTCGGCCCGACGATCCTTCGAGAAACAGAACGGAAGGCGATGCCGACACTCGCGTCTTGACTGGCACAGTCAGGGTCACCGGCACA
>JANNLP010000226.1:0-1771 GCA_031396905.1 Gemmataceae bacterium | reverse complement strand
GCTCAATCGTGAAGATATACTGTTCGGCCATGAGGGTTCCGATGGTGGGTAGGTGACGCCTGAAACGCGCCTGTTTCACTCATATTATTGGTTTGATTGCGAGTTAGCGCGCGGCGAACAAACTGCCCCGACTGAAGTTGGCATTGATATCGATAGCGCCGGTTATCCGGAATAGTCGTTGTCATTGCATCATCGTTCCTCAGGCTTCGCGCGTTCGTCAGGTCGGCACCTGCTGGCAAGTCGGTGTTTTTCGAGCCATACTTCTGTGTGAAACTGCGACGATTGCGCCGGTGAAGCCTGCCGTGCCGACGTATCGACCATGTGACGTTTCGCCGATCCAGTGGGAGTTTTGCAATTAACGTCTCCACGATACACGTTGGTCTCATCGTTTTTTCTGCTAACGCCGCCCTGTTGGTGTTGCAGTTGGTGGGTGGCCGGCTGTTGGCGCCTTACATCGGTTCGTCATTGGAAACTTGGACCGCGGTAATTGGCATGGTCTTGGCCGGCATTTCCTTTGGCAATTGGCTGGGTGGCCGGCTTGCGGATCGCGCAGCTTCGGGTACGACGTTACGCCTGTTGCTGTGGTTCGGCGCGGCTGCGTTGTTATCAACTCTCGGCATTGTGCGTGTCTTGGGCGACGGCGAACTGGTCCGGCCCATCGCGCTCTTTCCCCGCATCGCGCTACTCACGTTCCTCGTGTGCTTCCCATCCGCGTTTGTCCTGAGCCTGACCACACCGGTTGCCATCAAGCTGCTGCTTCCCGATGTTCGCAACACCGGCCGCATCGTCGGCATGGTGTACGCTCTCGGCACACTGGGAAGCCTCATCGGTAATTTCGTCACCGGCTTTGCGCTGATGGCGATATTCGGCATCACGGCCATCATCCTCGGCGTGGCGGCATTATTGTTCGCGCTGAGCTTTTTTGTGCCGAAAGTGACGGCGAACAACACTGTGACTGAGGTGCGCCCCGATCGCACACTGGCCGTTAATCGAGGCGATGCGTTGCCGCTCAACCTTGCCTGCGTGATCGTCTTCGTTGCCAGCTTCTGCTCGATGGGACTGGAACTGTGCGCGAGCCGTTTGCTGGCTCCCTCCGTCGGCGTCTCCATCTATTCATGGACGGGCATCATCGGCGTAGTGCTCGCAGGTGTCGTCATCGGCAACTCGCTCGGCGGTTGGGTAGCCGACCGATGGACCCACCGGCGGACTCTGAGCTTGTCGCTATTTTCAAGTGGGTTGCTCACGCTGATGATTCTGGTGCTGTTCGCGCTGGTCGGTCAGCATCACCAGGCCATTGATGGTTGGATCAGCCGGACCTTTGGAACGGTTCAAGCAAGTTTCGATGCGACGAACAATACCACTCACCTGGTTGATTCGGGTTACACACTTCAGGCCAAGATCGTCATCTATGCGGCAGCGTTCTTCCTGCTACCGATGATCGCATTCGGGACCATCTCGCCACAAGTGACACGATTGGCCGTCACGGATTGGAATCATGCCGGCCAGGTCGCCGGTCGGGTCTATGCATGGTCATGTGCCGGTGCCATTGCCGGCACGTTCGCGACTGGATGGTTCCTGATTGGCGAGTTCGGCGTGTTGCGGCTGTTCGCGAGTGCCGGTGCCGTGATGGCGATCATGGCCATTCCCGTGGGCCGGCTGTGGACCAAACCGCTTGAGTTTGTCGGCACAACATGTGTCGCCGTGGTAGCCATGGTGGTATTGGCAGTGGGTGCCGAGCGGTTTCTCCGCTTCAGCAAGGGTTCCCTGTATG
>JANNLP010000200.1:0-3823 GCA_031396905.1 Gemmataceae bacterium | reverse complement strand
TCGGGCAGAGATCGCTGACGTGAACCGCTCCGGCGTGTCGGGCGCCATCACCAAGTTCGTGATTCTTCAATCCTCAACCCGGGACTTCAGGGTCTCTACGCTTCCTCCACGCCTCTTGACTTGGAAGGCCATAAATGGGTTCGGCAAATTCCGATTCACGCTAATCCCTTTTCCATCACTGCTTCAGCCGCTGCAATGAGTTTCTTCCTCTGCCAACCCTCTGCGACGGCAAACAACCCAAAGATTATTAAGTAACACCCGGACATCGCCCGAGCCTTCCCTTCCGTTTTCTCTACTTGGATCAGGAGATCCCGTGCCTCGTCCAGTTGTTGACCGGTCCGGACTTGTTCCTCGAGCAGCTCACGATCCGGCTCCCCTCGGTCCCCTCCGCCGGCCTGCTTGTTCTGCTCGGCCCGGCCATCAAGTTCCTTCTTCAACTCTTCAACACCCGAAATAATGTTGGAGGCTTCCTGAGAGAGTTCCCCCTTTCGCATTTGCTGGGGAACCAACCCAAACAACAACAGGCCACCCACGAAGACGAACACGACACCGATTCCGAAATGCAAGGAAGGGCGCGTCCTCTTGGGAAGCAGATTCAGCACGAGAACGACGGCGGGAGCACATATCGAGATCCACACAAGATTGTCTAGCATTGTCCTGTCCCATTGACGGCCAATCGCCACACTCACCTGCCGGGGCAATCGCCCGGCTGCCTTCAAACTACACGACGTGCTCGCCCCGGTCAGCTCTTGCCATTGGTTCGGCGTGGTTTCCGCCTTTTCGCTTTGATCTCAGTGACAATGTCATCCAAGGACAAATCATCGAGCCATTGACCGCGTTCTTTCGTGTAATCGCCTCCGCCGGCGCGGAATTGGCTCAAAAAACGAAGAGTGTCTGCAACTCCCATTTCTCGAATCAGAATCTGTCTGGCCTGTTGACTGACTTCCGCTAATGGACGAATCGCCGCACTCATTTCACGACCTCCACAATGAGTTGGAGGGGCGTCACAACAGTTGTGTTCAGGGAGTTCACCTTCTTCGCCTTTCGCACAAGCTTGTCATCGCATGTACAGAAAAAGTCGGCACGAGCCCAGGACGCAAACGCCAAGTGCAATGAATCCATCGGCTTGACGCCCTGATCATTGAGTTGCCGGGCGTGAGTCTGAACCTCATCGACGAGTTTCAACGTCTGGCTTGCAAGCCTCAGCATTTCTCTTGCTCGTGATTGTCGTTCCGCATCCGGCATCCGATTGATTTCGAATTCAAGCGCATCCGACGAAAGCATTTCCACTTGACCGGATTCTACCAAACCCAGAACCGCCAGTATCGCCTCGGCTTCGACATGGACGCGCGGCTGAGAACGATCATCCAACGGCCGCTGAAGGCTGCAAGCATCGAGATAAACTCGCATGCTCTTATCATACGTCGAACTTATTCACTCGTCGTCACCAATCGGCGAATTCGGCTTGAACAGGCTGCCGCCTTAGACGCGATAGCAAGTTCGCTTAGCAAGATATGGCAATCTCTACTGACATGGCCGCTCGACTTGCAAATGGTACTATGCAATTCGGAAGTTTTTTTACACGGCTATTGACAATCAAAAAAATATAGTATACACTTGTTTATATCGGCCTCCGGAGCCGATAATTGACGCGGGTGACGGGCTTGGATCCAGTCCGTTCATCGGCGTCATGACAGAGTGGTCCGTGGATCGAGTTGATTCAACCTTGGAAGACCAACGCCGGAACTGGTTTTCCAACACGGAATCAATGAGGTTCCCGGATGAGTTGGTGTCTGTTGAAAGGCGATGCCGCGGGACAACACGATCCGGCGTATCTGTCGCTTAAACGAACTCACCACCTACCCCCTCGCCAACAGCGACAATTGGGTTGACTCAACGGAGTTCAACTCAAGTAAAAAAGCGCCACACGCGCCCACCTCGAGTGTGGCAACCAGGTCGGCCGCTGCGGTCGTAGCGAGCGTGACCACATTACCCCAAGTGCCTGCGGCATCCCCTTTCCAGCGCGTGGGAGTGCGCGCGGGCGGATATTCGGGGGCGAGGGAGTCAGAGTCGGGGTTCGGGTATCGGGTGCCGGGGATCGGGCACCACGGGTGGGGCTGGTGGCTTGTCACCAGCCCGAGTGTTCTTTGACAACTGAATTATGGTGAGCGGGGGCGCATGGCGTCGCCATGCCGTCACCCCGCGACCACCGATTTGTCGCGCATCATCTCTTCGATTTCACGCAACTTGGAACTCACGTTGAGCACGTTCTCCATGTGAAACTCGTGGGCGTGCGCACCCGACGTGCGGACAATCAAGTCGCCCGACCCAAGACCCAGTATCCAGTGGCGGAACAGATCATCGCGCTGGCGCTGGATGACCATGCCCATGGTATCGTAGGCCGTCTCGCCACCGCCGATCTCCAGACACACCTTCAATTGGCCCGGATTGAAAATCATGTAAATCTGCCGGTCGAAGAAGTACATGGCGATAAGCCACAGCACCAGCAAACCGATACCAATGAACAGGTAACCGGCGAGGTTGATGTGAATATGCAAATCGAATAGTAAGGAAAAGAACTTGTCCCACCATCCGGGCATGAGAGAAACAATGATCGTTCCAAGTCCCAAGGTCACGATCATAATGACCGACCAAAGACCTCGCAGTGGCACGTTGGTAATGAATATCACCAACAACAGGGCGATCACGAATAGCGCGCCCAAGCTGTGATTCGACGACACATGCACCTTGAATGGATCACCTTTCAGTGTCTGTCGGGCGACGGCTTGCTCTAGTTCGTCGGTGCCTTTGCCCTTGGAATCGACCTTGATGTCGTAAATGCCGTTGTCTCGTTTCTCGATGGAAGAGCCCGCGGGAACGATAGCCATGCGCTTGCCGTCGTACCACGTCATGATGGCGAACAAGAACGACAGAGCCCAAATCGGCCACCAGTAAAACAGCTTGGTATGCCCATAAACGCGGATTTCGCGGTCCGAAGGCATAACGGGCTTGGCAGACGCGGGGGCCGTGGACATGGCGGAGAACCTCCGTGGGGCGTTCGGTTATTCGCTTCCGTGGCGATGATCTTTACTATGTGAGGTTGCCGAAGTCCGTCAACGGTGCAACCGCTGACAGTTTATTGGTTCCAACGAAGGATGAGACAGTGTGCATTGGGCGTTTACGGGTTGACGGCACCATCTACCGGCGGTAGCTCACTCAAGTCCTTCAACCCGAACGTCTGTAGGAACTTCTTCGTGGTGCCATACAGCACTGGCCGGCCCAGCGAGTCATGCCGGCCGGTGATTTGCACGAGCTTGCGTTCCATCAATGCACGCACCGCGTCGCCGCAATGGACGCCGCGGATGTTCTCCAGGTCGGCACGCATGATCGGTTGGCGATAGGCAATGATGGCCAGAGTTTCCAGCAATGCCGGCGACAACTTCGTGTCTGGCGTTGAACGGCGCAAGCGCACGAGCCACGGGTAGTATTCAGGGCGTGTGAGCAATTGATAGCCACCGGCCAATTCTTCGATTTGGAACGCGGACTGGTCGGCGTCGAACAACGCCCTCAGGCGCTGGATCAATTGCCGGGTTTCAGCAACATCATTCAGTCCGACGGCGGTCGTGAGCTTGCGCTCGGTCAGCGGCTCATCGGCAAGCCAGAGGATGGCTTCCAGTCGTGCCAACTCGGCATCGCGCTGGCCCGCGACCTCAAAAACGGCTTCGACGATAGCATGGCGCGGTCGAAGCGAGACAGGCAACCGATGATTAGCGATTGTTCGGCGCGCGCGGATGGCCGGGTTCAGTGATTTCAACGGATGTAT
>JANNLP010000186.1:0-8748 GCA_031396905.1 Gemmataceae bacterium | reverse complement strand
GGTGCCGGTTGCCCAGACTTCAACAGCGGCCGGTAGCCGATTGCCGCCGCCGCCTTCCAGCGGCCAGCGAGTGGACATAAGCTCCCACGTCGGCGCACACGTGTCGTACAGCGCGGTGACACGCGATTGTGGTGGAATGTCTTTACGGCCAACGCCCTTGAACTCCCACCAGGTGAAGCGCGGGCGGTCGAGCCGCACGAGTTCGCCATCGGTTCGCGCATTGCGGCGGTCTTCCAATGTGAAGTTGCCACGAACGGTTGTTCCATCCTGAAATAGCTGACCGTTGACGAGGCCCAACGCAAACGGCGCCTCTTCGGTCAATCCATCCAACACGCGCAAACCGCTTCGTTCCGGCTCATCGGCCATCAACAAACGCATGAGCCTCAAACCAGTGGAGCTCTTGCGAATACGCAGGGCGAGGCGGTCACCAGCATCAAGGACGATCCGGCGGCCGGTGTCGCGACAACGCATCTCGTATTCGCCGAACTCGCGCAGCGGCGGTTCGGGATACCAATCGAGGGGTTCCTTAGGCCGTTTCGCAAGAAAAGCCGTGTTTGCGACTTGAACGCTGCCGCGAAACAGACCCACGCGCGGCCGCAACGACGCGGACAAAAGCTCGGTGACTTCCTGGCCGCTGGACGCTTCGGTCTTGCTGCTGGGCGTCTTGATCTTGTCCATATCCTTGAAAACGACCTCCGCAGCCTCGCGGTCCTCGCCGAGTTGGAACAAGACCAGACGGACGGACACTTTGCGATCGATGTCTACGAAAGCTTCGCGAAACTCGGCAGCAAATCGTTCGTTGTCCGCCTTGGTCGGGCGCGATGAAGTCACCTGATTGGAGCCGTCCGTCAACACCAACAGCGTCTTGAATCCCGGTGCAGCGCGAAAAAACGGATCATCAGCGGCCCGCTTCATGGTTGCGATCAATGGTGTCAGCGATTCGCATTGCAACGGTCCAATCTTTTGCGACAGAAGATTGGCGCGAGACGGACTGGAGCGATCCCATCGAGTCAGTGGTAAGAGCTGCTCGATATTGTCAGCCGGTGAACCCTTGTGGCTGTAGGCCCAAAGTGAAACGAGTGCGCCCTGCGGCAGCTCCTGTTCAAATTGCATGAGTGCCTTTTTTGCGGCGTCGATCTTCCGCACATTGGCGTTGGTCGCCCGGTCGACGAAAGTCTCATTCATGCTGCCTGAGCAATCGAACACGATGGCTATGGCACCAAGATCAAGATCATCATCCGCGCGGGCGGCAATCTGCGCCGTGGGTGGCGGCGGTGGGCGGCTCACGGTGAGGTCAGGGAACGGCTTGATCGGCAACTTGGCGATGGCCGCCGTTACGGCTTGACCGCGATAATAGCCCATCAATGATAGATCAATGGCCGGCGGGTCTTTCAAGCGATCAAGGAACTCTGGCGCGGCGAGCGGCACGGGTTCATCGCGAGCGACATCCAGCGCGATCGGATGCGGTGTGGCTTCGGCTTTCAAGCGCAGCGCCGTCGCATCCAACTTGGGCGCGACGACCGCAAAGCCTGGATCGAAGTTGCCATCCACGGCGGCAATCTTGAAGATCGGCGCAACTTCGCGCTCAGTTGTCAGGATGCGCTCGACAGGCGGCTGCACGCGGAATTTGCCGCGCTCCCGGCGATCATCCATCTGCTTGGCCAGGTTGGTTCCCTCTTCCTCCGGCAAGCCCTTCAGGAACTTCTTGGCAATCTTTTCCGAAAACGGTTTGTCGTTGCCTTCGTACCAATGATCGATCTCGGCACGACGGGCCAACCGACGAAACGCGGCCTTCCAACGTTCCTCCCGTGCGACCAGCGACGGCTCGCGCGGATGCTCAACCGCGGTTCCGGACAACAAACCCAGCCGTTCGCGCCAATGCAACGCTACTGGCGATTTGTCGGCATCATCGCGTGTCGCCCGGTCAGTCTCCGTCCGCAGCTTCTTCCAGTGCCCGGCGAGTTGCGTGCCCAGCGATTGATCATCGACCAATTCAAATGTCTTTTTCAGCGCAGTGTCACTCAGGCCATCGAAGACCGTCTTGCCCATCTGCGCTCGGGAATAACGTGAGACGTTCTTTGCCAACTCAGCTTCGGCGACGGCATTGCCCGGGGTGGCCGTTTGGCTCCCTTGTGCGAGCTTGAAGCCAATCTCGCGGACACGAGTGACCAGTTTCACGCGCTCGGCGGCGGGAAACAGCGGCCCCGGCACGGCCAGCACGCATTCGATACGCTGCCGCAATGACTGCGTCGTGGATTCGGGAGCGTCGGCCAGCGAACTGACGATACCGCGATGAACTTTGGCGAGTGCCGTAAACTCCGTCCACACATCCTCGGCATGAGCCGACAGCTCCTTGTCAGTGGGATCGACTTTGGCTGCCCCATCATGAAGCGGATCGAGTTGCGACACGCGATCCGCCAGGGCGTGGGCTTCTTTCCATAGCGTTTCCGGTTGGCGTTGTTGAGCATCGCTGAGCGTAGCGCTATCGAGCGATGCCCATTCCGTGAGGAACGGCAGATCGGCGAATACGGCGTCGCGCACTTCACAGGCGCGCCGAGCGGGGGCCGCCTTCAGTCGCACTTGCTCGTATTGCGCCTTCGCACTCAGCAGTTGCTTCTTCGCCTCGGCGTGATGCGGCTCAAGGGCGGCGAACAACAAGTCTTCGCCGCGGCGACGGTCACGGTCGGCCTTGGTAATGTCATCCGCCAGTTGGCGCGAAAGTCGCTCACTATAAGGATGTCCCGGGGCCAATCCCACGCTGAGCGTCGCATCTTCGGCAAGTCGCCGTACTTCGATCGCCAGGCGCACCAGATCCGGCGCGGGTTTCGTGCCGCCGGGCAGTAAGACTTGTTTCGCCAACATGACCGCCAGATGGGCTTCCGTCGGGCGGCTCGCGCCGCCGTCGTCTACTTCGCCGATGCGCCTGACGACGTCGGCGAACTTCTCCGGCTTCTCAGCCGCGACCTTCAACATGTAACCAATGAGCTTCAGTCGCGGCAGTGTTTCGTCGCCACCCCCCGCCAGTGACTTGAGACCGGGAGCCAATGGATCTTTGCTGTCAAGCAATTCGTTGAGCTTGATCTCCGAGACTGGCGCATCCCGACCAAGGGCCGCGGGCATCGCCAAGCCGGCAGAGACTGCTTCGCCGCCCGGCGCGGCACGTTCAGCGTCCAGCTTCACTGCCAAGCTGGCGATGGCACCGCTGATCTTTCCTGCCACGTCGTCATCGCCGGCACGGAGCGCGGTTTCGTAGCGCAACAACAGTTCGCGATAGCGTCGCCAGCCGCGCGGCGAATTGACCCACGGCCCCGGCACCTTCGCCGCCAATTTGTCGCACGCATCCCATGCTTTCTGTAACTCATCAGTTTTGAGCGACCGTTTGGTCGGCGTGACAGTCGGTTGATAATTCGGGTCGCCGTAGGCCAACGTGAACTTCATGGCGAAGTCGCTGGTTTCCGCGCCGGCGGGCAGCAACATAGGTTCCTGGCGAAACGGCCGCTGGTTGTCGGCGCGGTTGCGCTGAACCCAGTCATCGACTTTGCCACGTACGTATGTCAACAAATCAGCCGGGTTAATCGGACCGGACTTGCCGCCTATCGCGCCGCCGCTCAAGCCCTCCATCAGGAAGTGCGCGAATATGCTCCTACCAAACTCCTCGGACACCCACGACCGTTGACCCGGCGAACTCGAACATAGCACAAGCAAGTTAGGGTCGGCAGCGATCTCGGGTGCAAGTTTCTTCAAGCCATCGGCAAATTGATTAACGAGGACGCCGTTGCGCCAATCCGTCGGTGTTTGCGTGGCATCGAAGATGAGGAACTTCTTCTTGCCAACGGGTTTCAGGGCTTGCACGAGCTTGAGCACATCGAAGCGGCCGCCTTGTTCATCAAAGAGAAATGGTTTGCCGTTCTCGTCGGTTCCGCCCGGTTGGGGCAGGTACAGGATAATGCCATCCTCTTTGCGATCGGCGAGCGCTTTGAGCCAATCATCCTCGCGCCGGCCGGTGCTGACAGGCCACGGCGCGGCGCGGTCGCCAAGCAGGGTGCACCACTTGCGGGCGGCCCGATCGCCGGAATTAGCCCACGAGAGGAAATCCCGAGCGTCTCGGTGGCCGTAGATATTGAGCGGGAGGCTGAGATTGTCGGCGATGAGCCGCGGATCGGCCGCCACAACGGTCACGCAAGTGGGTCGGGTCGGCAAAAGCTGGTACACCAGCCAGGCCAACCCGGCGACGATGAAAAGGCCAAGAAATGCGGCGAACCCGGCCTTGAGCTTGCGCCCGGAAGGTGGTCCGCTGGTTGGGCCTGCCGCCTTCCACGAGTATTTCGCACCCTCGCCGGGCCGACGACCGCCCGGCAACGCCGAACGATCTTCCCCCTTCCATGAGGATGGGCGGGACGGGTCTTTCGGCATGAGCCAGGCTCCTTGGCGGGTACGCGGTTCTAGGGAGTATATTCCCGACCGCGCCATATCCGCAATGGGCTGGTAAGACATTCTTCAGCACCGAAGCGACAGACTTGGACGGAGACACCGATGGCGACGCAGACCGGACGCTTGATGGCGCTGACCACGCCCCTTGGCCAGGACAAGTTGTTGATCCAGTCCTTTCGTGGCGAAGAAATGGTGTCCGGGCTGTTTCACTTCACTGTCGATGCCATCGGCAAACCCAACGAGGTATTTGAGTTTGACAAGTTGCTGGGCCAGGGCGTCGGCGTCAAGTTGTTTACCAATAACGGAGCGACGGTCGTCCGCAATTTTCATGGTCACGTGCGCAGTATCACGCAGGGCGAAAGCGACGCCAAAAACACCCATTACTCACTGGAAATTGTCCCGCATGTCTGGATGCTGACCAAGAAAGCCCAATGCCGCATCTTTCAGCAGGAGAAGGTCACGGACATTCTCAAGAAGGTCCTCAAGGACTTCAGCTTCAAGATTGATGCGGACGACTCGAAGTTCAAGCCGCGCGACTACTGTGTGCAATACCGGGAGACGGATTGGAACTTTGCCAGTCGGCTCATGGAAGAGGAAGGCATCTATTACTATTTTGAGTTCGGCGACGGCTCGCACAAGCTGATTATCACAAGCCATGGTAAGGCGCCCAACGTCTTGCACAACGCCAACATTACCTACAAGAACGTTCAGCACGGTGCGGCCCAGGCCGAAGAGTTCATTTACAAGTTCTCCAAGTCGCAGGAGATGACCGCGGGCAAGGTCTTACTTTGGGACCATTGCTTCGAGGATCCGCCGAAGCACTTTGAGTCGCCGGCCAATATCCCGGCCACGGCGGCTGCGGGCGGTGTCACGCACAAGCTCAACGTCGCCAACACCAATCTGGAACTGTACGACTACCCCGGCGAATTCGCGCAGCGGTTCGACGGCGTGGACCCCGGTGGCGCCGACCGCCCGGCCGACATTGCCAACATTCCACCCGATGGCGCCCGCACCGCCGAGATTCGTGCCCAGGCGGAAGCCGCGACGGCCGTGTGGGCCGACGGCTCCAGCACCTGCGGCCAGATCACGCCCGGACACAAGTTCACGCTGGCCACGAATGCCGGTGACGTGTTGACCACGCCGATCAAAGCTCCAGGCGTGTACATGGTTTTGTCAGTGACGCACACGGCGCGAATGCAAGACACGTTCGAGTCAGGCGGCACCTCGCCGTTTATTTATCAGAACACTTTCGAGGTCGTCGCCAATAGTGTGGCTTATCGGCCGCCACGTTACACATACAAGCCGGTGGTGCCGGGATCGCAGACGGCCACCGTCGTCGGCCCGAAGGGTCAGGAGATCTTCACCGACAAGTTTGGCCGCGTGAAGGTGCAGTTCCCGTGGGATCGCGACGGCAAGCTGGATGCCGCCATTTCCTGCTGGATACGTGTCGGCACGCCGTGGGCTGGCCGCAACTGGGGCATGTTCCATTTGCCGCGCATCGGGCAGGAAGTCATCGTCGATTTCATGGAAGGTGATCCGGATCAGCCAATTGTCGTCGGAAGCGTGTACAACGCCCACCAGATGCCGGCGTACAAACAGCCGGATCACAAGACCAAGAGCTGGATCAAGACGAACAGTTCGCTGGGCGGCAAAGGCTACAACGAAATTCGCTTCGAAGACCTCAAAGGCTCCGAGCAAATTTACATTCACGGCGAGCGCAACTACGACATGCGCATCCGCAATGAGTCGATGACCATCGTCAACAACCACACCCACTTGATCGTCGGCGGCAAGGACGTGACCGACGACAAGGACATGAAGGCCGACTACCGCGAACGCATCGATCAGGACAAGCACCTGCACGTGATGCGGCATCAGGAAGAACACATCGAAGGCAGCTACAAGCTGACCGTCGGCCACGGGAAGTCGGAAAAGCCGGGCAATCTGTCGATCGTGCTCGAAGCGAATCGAATGGAATCGGTCGGGGGCGATAGCCACTTGCACGTGGAAGGAGATCGATTCACGCTGCTCGAAGACAATGACGAGACCTACGTGATGGGAACTTCGATTACGACGATTGACGAAGAAGAAATGGTCCACGTCAAAAAGAGTCGCTACATCGACGTCGATGGTGGTTATGTCGAAACATGTGACGAATATTTCTTGCACACTAAAGCCAACCATCACTTGAACGTTGGTGGAGACGCCTTTCTAAAATCGACCAATGCCGCCAGCGAAACAAGCGCCGATTATCACATCAAAGCCGGTGGTGCGATCGTTCTCGAAGCGCCCGATATTTGTCTCAAGGGAGGCGGCGGTTTCATCAGGATCGATGCGGGCGGCGTCACCATCTCTGGTACGTTGGTGAAGATTAACAGCGGTGGATCCGCTGCGAGCGCAACTGCTGTTTCCATTGCCGCAGCTGAAGGCCCGGAAGACGCCACCGACGCCAAGGACGCCGCCCGGGCCAAGCCGACCGACCCCACGGTTGCCGACAAGTCGGTCACCGGCAGTAAATCGGCCCCAGACTAAAGGAGACCGTCATGCCACCCGCTGCGCGAGTGACTGACATGCACGTATGCCCAAAGGTCGAACCGGGGCCGGTGCCTCACGTCGGAGGGCCGATCTTGCCGCCGGGCGAACCGACCGTCCTCATTGGCTTTATGCCTGCGGCTCGCCAAGGTGACATGGCCGTGTGCGTCGGACCACCGGACAAGATTAGCCAGGGTGAGCCGTCCGTCTTGATTGGCAACAAACCAGCAGCGCGATTGGGCGACCCGATGGAGCACGGCGGCGCGATCGTGCTGGGATGTCCGACGGTGATAATTGGCTCAGTTGCCTCAGCAGGCTAATTGCTTGCTCAAAGCCCAACCATGGCCACGACTGGGCCTTATTACCTGGATGGGCTTTTCTTCTTCTCAAACACAATCAAGTGTTGCCACGGCAGTTCGCCGTGCGTCTTCACGTGCTTCATCGGGAACGGTTCCATTTCGCGGATCACCTGTCGCTCGCTCATCTTGTGCACACGCTTGATCGGCACCCGCTCATCCTCGGCGCGATACTCGACAAACGCCACCCGGCCACCGGGCTTCAGCGACTTCACGATGCCCTGCATCATCTCATAGGGGTGCGAGAACTCGTGATAGACATCGACCAGGATCACCAAATCGACTTTGCCTTTCGGTAGTTTCGGGTCATCAATCTTTCCCAATACGCCTTCGACGTTGCCGAGTTTTTGTTTCTTTGCTTTGTCGGCAATAATCGTCAGCATTTCTTCCTGAATATCGACAGCGTAAACCCGGCCCTTGTCGCCGACGAGCTTGGCAATGCGCAAGGCATGATAGCCGCTGCCCGCGCCGACATCGGCGACCACTTGTCCCTGTTTGATCGCCAAAAGCTCCAACAGCTTGGATGGTTTCTCTTCTTCTTCCCGCTCCGGTCGATCCAGCCAACCCGCCGCCTCATGGCCCATCACCAGGGCAATCTCCCGACCCATGTAGAACTTGCCGCTGCCGTCACGATCATGCTCAGTGCGCTGCTCATAACGCGGCGGATCGGACTGTAATACCAGCATCAACAACAAAACTGCTAATCGCATGATCGTCCCGCCGGTCCGTCGCGATTACTTCGGGTTTGGAACTGCCAACACGTCCGACAATTGCCGCGCTTCCTTGGCGAGAAACTGATTCTGGCCCTGGGTCAACTTGGCAATGGCAGGTTGCAGGCCCGACACGTCGGCATTCGGTTTTTTCGCATGGAAGTCTTTCACCGCGTTGAGCGCGCCCAGGATGGCCGTTCGGGCGGCCTGCGCATCCACAACTTCCTGGCCCGATTTGAGCGTCGCACGAAAGTTGCGCAGTTGCTGCTCTTCATCGAGCATTTCTTTGACGAGATCCTGCACCACCGGATCAAGGAACTTGTCGCTGCCGCGATGCGCGAGGGCCAGCACGGCATTGTAGCGCACTTCCCAGCCTGTACCCGATGCCGGGCCACTGGGCAGCGGCTGCGCCGCTTGCCGACAACCCGCTATTGTCATCAATCCTAGGACTGCGAGGTATCTTAAGCCGCTAAGCCGAATTGCATCGAACCATTGCCATCGTGTCGTCTGGTGGGTCTCGAGTACTCGACCCACCCTACATCTACATCCACGTCGAACGCGCAATCTTGTAGGGTGGGTCGAGAACTCGAGACCCACCGTTAGCTCCGCCATTGTGATGAATCTGGTTCCTTGAGAATCAATCATCTTTCAAGATCTCAATGGACTAGCCCCGGCCGTCGACGCGGGTCAGCCGCAGCAATGTCTCCACGGCTAGTTTG
>JANNLP010000015.1:0-9828 GCA_031396905.1 Gemmataceae bacterium | reverse complement strand
ATCGGCCCGGTGGACCCGCGCGTGCACATCATCATGGATCTGAAATGCCCCGACAGCGGTGAGTGCGACAACAATCTGTGGACCAATCTCGAAAAGCTGAAACCGAGCGATGAAGTGAAACTGGTCATCGCATCGCGTCGTGACTTTGATTGGGCCGCGGACACCATTCGTCGGCACTCACTGGATCGCCGCTTCACTGTTTTAGTTAGCCCAGTCATCGACAATGTGACGCCCAGCGACCTGGCCGCCTGGGTGTTGGCCAGCGGGTTGACCGTGCGCTTGCAACTGCAATTGCACAAATTCATCTGGTCGCCAACGGCCCGCGGCGTCTAATGACTTCTGGCTTCGCGTCACCAAGAGGTTTACCACTATGCAACATGGCAACTTGTCTCGCAGGGGCTTTGTGCAATCCGCCATCACGGCAATGGGTGTGGCTGGTTTGCCCGCCTGGTATGCAGTTGATGCGGTGGCGGCCGTTGAGTCAGCCGACGCGGAACGCAAGGATGACGCAGCGCTTCGCTTCGGCTGCATCGGCATCGGCAGCCAACACAGCCGCTGTTTTGCCATCTACAACGACGCCCGCACGCAATCGGCGCACAAGACCGATTTTCTCGCCTGCTGCGATGTGGACGCCAATCATGTCGGCAAAGCCGTGACGTGCATGCAGAGCCACGGCTACAAGACTGTCACGGCTTACCGTGACTTCCGCGACTTGAATGATCGCAAAGATATCGACGCCGTGCTTATTGCCACACCGGACCATTGGCACGCTCTGATAGCGATTGACGCGATGAAGAAGGGCAAGGATGTCTATTGCGAAAAGCCGTTGACGCTGACAGTGGCCGAAGCGCTCGCACTGCAACAAGTCGCGAAAAAGACCGGCCGGGTGTTGGCCACGGGCAGCCAGCAACGCTCGGACCATCGCTTCCGAATGGCCTGTGAACTCGTTCGCAATGGCCGCATCGGACAGGTGAAGTCCGTCGAATGCCGCATCGGCAGCAATCCCGTCAGCGGGCCAATCGCGAAAAAACCTGTACCGGAGGGGTTCGATTACGACATGTGGCTCGGCCCGACGCCGATGGCCGACTATGTGGCCGACGATAAGCACGCTCGCTGCAACTATGAGTTTCGCTGGTGGTATGAATACTCCGGCGGCAAAATGACCGACTGGGGCGCACACCATTTGGACATTGCACAATGGGCGTTGGGCAAGGACGGCAGCGGCCCAATCGCCGTGGAAGTCATCAAGGCCACGGAACCGAGCAAGGATCCAAACGAATACAACACACATCCTGAGTTTCACGTCCAATACACCTACGAGGGAGACATCAAAGTCATCGCCATGCATGGCGACGGCACCGGCCCGCATCGTCTCGTGGATAAAGACGGCAACCTGCCGCGAAAAAAGGACGGCTCGGAAAGCGAGATCGGCCCCAGCGAGAATGGCGTGTTGTTCGTGGGCACCGAAGGCACGATCTTTGTCAGCCGTGGCGCGATCCTGGCGAGCGACGCCAAGTTGCTTGCCGAGCCGTTGGCAACAAGTGCCACACGTCTGGAAGTCTCGGCCAACCACATGGTCAACTTCCTCGACTGCGTGAAGTCACGCAAAAAGCCAATTTGTTCGGTCGATGTCGGTGCGAGTTCGGTGATCATTTGCCATTTGGGCACGATCGCGCTTCGATCCGGCAAGAAGCTCAAGTGGGATCCCGTAAAGCACCAATTCGACGACGCCGAGGCTAATGCCATGCTCACTCGCAAGATGCGCGAACCGTGGAAGCTGGAAGTGTAACGGATGGGCCAGCGCGAACAGTGGGCCGGGTTGACGGATGCGCAATTGCTGGCTCAGTGCGATATCGACACTTATCGCGCCAGCGGCCCCGGCGGACAAAAGCGGAACAAGACCAGCTCTGCGGTGCGGCTGCGACACTCACCCAGCGGATTGATCGTAATCGCCGAAGAAAGCCGCTCGCAGCATGAAAACAAGGCGAAAGCATTGCGGCGGCTACGGCAAAACATGTGGCTGGAATTGCGCGAGCCACCAGATGTGACGCATCCTGCGCTGCAAACCGCCCGGGATGGCGATGACCGCTTTTCTTTAGGAGTGCGCGATCCGCGCTACCTGCCAGCGGTGGCGGCGATACTTGATGTATTCGATTCCACAAATGCCGCGGTGCGTGATGCGGCCGCCGTTCTCGGCACAACGACAGCGAATTTGGTAAGCTTTCTTGGGGCCGACGACCGCGTTTGGCGAGCCGTCAATGCCCTTCGCACTAAGCACAAACAATCACCGCTCCAGAGTTGATATGTCCCCGCCGAACCGTTTTGATTGGATCGAAAAGCCGTTCCTGGCGGCGATGGCCCGTCCCGGCGGTGCCGATGAACTCGCCTGGCTGCGTGCCAAGGGTATCGAAATCGTTATCACGCTTACCGAATCGCCATTGCCCCGACATTGGGTCAACGACGCCGGGCTGATGTCCGTGCATATTCCGGTTGAAGACCTGGCTGCGCCATCGCCGGATCAGTTCGAGCTGTGCATCGCGACGATTCGCCGGGCAAAAGACCAACAGATTGGCGTGGCCGTGCATTGCGCCGCTGGCATTGGCCGGACAGGCACGGTGCTGGCGGCGTGGTTCGTCAGCGAGGGTCTGTCAGCCAATGAAGCCATCGACCGTGTACGCATTCAGCGGCCGGGATCCGTCGAAACCCCGGAACAGTCACGAGCGGTGCGGGAGTTTGCCGAGTCAATGCGTGGTCAGTGAACCGCCGCGGCCAGGATGACGCAAATGCCGAGAATCATCGCACCCGTGACGATCGCTGCGGCCATGTTTTTGTTCTCAATCAACTCCTTTTGCAGATCGCCAGGAGTCACCCAATCAAACAACTTGAAGCCGATGAGCGCGAGCACGATGCCGAGCAACCCAAATAGGGCACTCATGGTAAAAGCACTGTGAAAATTCGTGGGTGGCATGGCCCAAAAGTTCGCCGACGGCACGTCTTCTGCACCCAAAGCCGGGGCTGCTGTTGCCAGGGCAACGAACAATACCATTACGAGTCGTGCGACAGCAATCATGGACGCCCCCATAGTTAGTGCGTATGGCAGAGAACTTACGCCCCGCGGCGAGGACGGCAAGCATATGCTGGATGGAGCGGTTTCGGAGACCCGCATGGACCGGCTGAGTCAGTTTCTACTCGAAATGCGCAGAAGTGCGCTGGCTCCCGGGCAATTCCGCGGGCTGGTGCATGTCTTGATCGGCCGGCGCGTCGAAGCGGCGGATGGCACGCTGATTTCTTCCGGACAGACCTGGCGTACGGTGGCCGGCCTGCTCAAGAAGCACCGCTTCGACAAGTTGCTGGCGCTGGAGCTAGTCGGCGATACGGCCACGCTGCCGCCTCGACAGCGCGAACGCTACTGGTACGCTGCCATTTGTCATGGCGATGTCAATTCCGCCGTCGCCCGTGCCCAGGGCGATCAATTGGCCATCACCGCCAAGGCCCTGGGATACACGATCGGCCCTGCGCCGTACGCCTGATGATCGTCATTGCCCCAACCGTCAAATCCTCGTAAAATACCGCTTCAATTAGGTGAATTGGTCGCGCAGGAGTCAGCGCATGAAGGCGGAACAGCGCAAAGCGCTCGAAAAGAACGAGTTGGCCGACAAATTGAACAAGGCGTTGTCGAACATATCGGCGACGTCGCCCAACGCCAACCGCGTGTGGGTGATCGCGCTCTGTGTCTTCGTCGCCGGCATCGCCTGGTACTTGTATTCGAGTTATTCGACTAACCGCGATGCCGCCAATTGGAGCAACTTGGAATTCGCTGGCGACGACAAGTCGCTGCAGAAAATCGTTGAAGATGCGCCGGGTACCATCCAGGCGCAGATCGCACGTTTCCACATTGCCCGAATCAAAGTACAAGAAGCGACGGGCCAATTAGCCGCGCAGACAGGTGATGAACGTGGCACCGCCGCAGATAAGTTGGAAACGGTGCGCAAGACCTATGGCGAACTAGCCCAGGCATCGGGTTTGCCATCGCCTCTGGTACAAGAAGCCATGTTGGAACGTGCTAAAATCGAAGAGATTCTAGCCAGCGTGCCCAAAGCCGACAATGCGACGGTCATGCGCGGTTCGTTGGATCAGGCGTCGAAATACTATGCGGAAGTCGCCACACGGTTCGGAAAGACCTTTATCGGCGAGTACGCGGCCAAGCGGGTTGAGCGGCTGAAAACCAAGAAGGATGAGATCGAGAAACTCTACAACGAACTTGCCAAAGACCACGCCAAGACGCTTCCCGAAGTATCAACTCCGAGCTTGCCGGCGTTGCCGTTGACCCCAAGCCCGACCCTGCCGCCTGTACCTGAATCACCGGCCTCAATTCCTCCGCCGGCACCGCCGAAGTAGCGTTTTTGATCGGCGGTGAGTTTCATGTCCATGCCGACTCCCCGCCCTGGCGAAGCGCCCATTGCTCACGATGTTCATGTAAAAACCGAGAGTTACCGCCTCGATCAGTATATTGCCCTGCAATTCTCTGACTTTAGCCGCACTCAGATCAAGAAAGTGATTGATGCCGGGGCCGTCACCGTTAACGGCGTGCCCGGCAAGGCGAGCCAGAAGATCAAGGACGGCGACCACCTTGAGATTGGCCTACCCGAACCGCGCGTTGTGGAGGCCGTGCCGGAAGATATTCCATTATCAATTCTCTACGAAGATGAATGGCTGGCCCTGATCGACAAACCGCCGGACATGGTCGTCCATCCCGCGCGAGCCAACTGGAGCGGCACACTGGCAAACGCTCTGGCATTTCGCTTTGCCGAACTCAGTAAGCTTGGCGGCAACTACCGGCCCGGCATCGTTCATCGGCTCGACCGCGATACCAGCGGCGTTATCCTCGTCGCCAAGGAGGAGCAGACGCACCGCGAGTTGTCGATGCAATTCGAATTGCGGCAGGTGTTTAAAGAGTACATCGCCATCGTCGCCGGGGAATTGGACCGCGACAGCGACTACATCGAAGGCAGGATCGCGCATCACCGGTATGAACGCACCAAGATGATCGTCAGCGACGACGACGAAGACGCCAAGGATGCCTGCAGCTATTACGAGGTCATCGAGCGTTTCCGCGGCTACACGTTTGTAAAAGTTCAGCCACGAACTGGTCGCACGCACCAGATTCGCGTCCATCTGGCCAGCGTCGGCCATCCGGTATTGGCTGACAAGGTTTACGGCGGCCGTGATGAATTGCGCCTTTCGGAAATCACAGCAACGCCACCCGAGGCCGACGAGTTATTGTTGACCCGCCAGGCCCTGCACGCGCAACGGTTGCGCTTTCAGCATCCGCGCAAAAAAGAATGGATGGAGTTCGTCGCGCCGCTGCCGCCGGCATTTGAGATCACGTTGCAGGCACTGCGGACCCATCGTGCGACTGTGCGAACCAACAATACGGGCCGCGGAATCTGACTAACCCGCCGACTTCTCCCGCTTCAACAGCGTCATCTTACGCTCAACGCCCCAACGATACCCCGATGGCGATTTGTTGGAACGAATCACGCGATGGCATGGGATGGCGATCGCCAGCGGATTCGCCGCACATGCGCGGGCCACGGCCCGCACAGCATTGGGTTGGCCAATCTGACTGGCAACTGCTGCGTAACTCGCCGTTTTTCCAGCGGGAATTCGCTGTAATGCCTGCCAAACGCGCAGTTGGAATGCGGTGCCGCGAATATCCAATGGTAGTTTGTGACTCTGTGCGGGACGTTCAACCAAACTGACGACTTGCTTAACACGGCTGTCGAACTTCGCGTCTCCACAAATGACATTGGCCTTGGGGAATCGACCCAGCAAATCACGAATCAACGCGGCCCGGTTGTCACCGAGAAAAATGGCGCAGATGCCTATGTCCGTCTCCGCGACCAACACAGAACCCAGCGAACATTCGGTCACCGAACAATGAATCTTCGTGTGGTCGCCGCCGGTTCGATAAGCTGCCGGCTTCATGCCAAGTTGCTGCGCCGAAGTCTCGTAAAAACGACCGTTGGAACTGAACCCGGCGCTGTTAATGGCCTCGGATATCTTCACGCCATTTGCTAATTCACTTCGAGCCCGCCGGTTTCGATGTGCGGCGACATACGCTTTCGGCGTAACGCCCGTAGAAGCCTTGAACAGTCTATGGAAATGAAAGCGGCTAATGCCGGCCGCTCTCGCCAGTTCATCCAGGTTCGGAGCAGTGTCCGCGGTTTCGATGAGCCGACACGCTCGGGTGACCGCATCGCGCTGCCGGTCGGCAAGTGACGCGCAATCGGGACGGCATCGTTTGCAAGGTCGAAAGCCGGCCTTCTCCGCTTGCTCCCGAGTTCGGTGGAAGCGGACATTCTCCCGTTTGGCAAGTCGTGCGGCGCATGACGGCCGGCAGTATACGCCAGTGGTCGCCACCGAATAACAAAACACGTCGTCGGCCGCCGGATCACGTTCGACCAGCGCTAGCCAGCGACTTTCGTCGTCCGAGAATTGATTCATCGCACTGGGTTCTGCAGCGATCATCTTCATTTTCCATCAGGTTGCGAACTACCACTGATGAAACAATAAGTCCGCGCAAGATAAATTGCGCTCCGGATCTTGCTCTCGAATTCGGATTGTGCGGTCAACGCCCCAGCTTGACCGCTGTGCCATAAGCCAGCACTTCAGTCACGCTCGGAGCAAACTCGGTCGCGTCGTATCGCATGCAGATGATGGCATCGGCACCCTTCTCCTCCGCATGTTGCACCATGCGCTGAAAGGCGTCTTCCCGGGCCGACTCGCACACTCGGGCATAAGACTCGATGTTGCCGCCGACCATCTGCTTAAGGCTGCCGAGAATCCCCTGGGCAATGTTGGGCGACCGCACGACTATGCCGCGCACGACCCCGATGTAATCGGTGACTTGCCGGCCACCCACTTCGTTTCCGGTGGTTACGATCATCGATTCGACTCTCCCTGCGTTGAATATAGAAGCGTTGAAATGACATTTCTCCATCGTGCCGATTCCGGCGAGCTTCGGCCAGATTCAAACATGGTTGAGTCTTCGCCAATACTCCCTGAATGCAATCAATCGCGGCAGCGACTCCCGGTCTTTCGCCCGATTCGCCGCTTGCTTGCTGGCGATGATGTCATCAGGGTGGCACACGGGAAAGCCATCGATCTCAAGGTGCCGGGACCAGGCTGCGGCAAAGTCATCGATGCCATCGGGAGCGAAGATGAGGTCCAGATCGAATGGACCGTCTTTCATTTGCACGAAGTCTTTTCCTCGCTCGATTTCCGTGGCTCGTTGTTCGTCAAATTTGAATCCCAAGTCTGTCAGCGCGGCAACTAATGCTCGGCCATTCGCAGGACTACGATCCGGAAACAAGTCAACATCTTGGGTCGTATCGGGAAATCCCAACAGGATCGCCGCTGATTTGCCGAGGAACACGTAGCGCACACCGCGTTTGGCAAACGCCGCGCGTATCTCCTCCGCCTGCCTGTACTCAAACCCGGCCATAGCCCAACCATGATGGCAAGTTGTCTTCGCACCAGCGGCGATACTCTTCCATGCTGTCCCACGAGCGATACGGCGCGTCGTCCAATACTGGCTTGTAAGTCTTGATGAAAGCGTATCGCAACCGTTGTTCCAAAGGCCGACGCCGAGCGGCCTCAAACTCTTCTTCCCATTGCTTACGGGTTGATTCGTCAATGTTGTCCGGCTTCAACATATCTGCATTGTCTGAGGCCAATGGTCATACCGCAAGGTCTATACCATTGACGCGATGTGTCTTCGCGGTTTCGGTCAGCAGTTTGCTACAGTATTCTTGACAGGCTTTGAGTGAGAACTTCCATTTTACCCTGATCGGAGTCGTGATTTGTGCTAACCCTCAACGGCGAGAAGAACATGCCATTGAACGCGGCGGTCGTCTATCCGCGGTTAGTCGATTTGCAATTCCTTGTTGATTGCCTGCCCGACTTGCAATCGGTGAAGGCGGTTCAGGACACCCATGCGGAAGCAGTACTGCGGCCGGGGTTTTCGTTTGCCCGCAGCGAGATGCAGTTGCGGATTGAGAAACTGGACGAAGTGCCGCCGACTTCGGCGCGATATTCGTTTGCCACCAAAGGCATTGGATCAAGCAGTTTGGTCGAGGCGCGATTTCAACTTGTAGATCGTGATGGTGGTTGCACGATTCAGTGGTCGGCGGATGTGCAACAACTTGGCGGCCTGCTCAAGGCCGTGCCAGCAGGTTTGATTCAAGCCGGTGCTGAACGGGTGATCAACGATCTTCTTAGCCGTATCGAACAGCGACTGTAGCCGATTCTTTGAAAAAAAAGGCGGGGCCAAAAAGTCCCGCCTCCAAATGTTGGTAGTTTCGCAGTTTGTTAACCGGCTTTCTTGACCGGTCCGGCCGAAGCCGTTCGCAATTGCGAACGCAGATACTCCAGGCCTTTCTCCAATTGCCGGTCCACGAACACAGGCTTTTCCTTGGCAACCAAGTCGCGGCGCGGAATGATCTCCTGATCGCGGAGCCGTTCCGTCAAGTCGGTCGCTTCTTTGCGATCGAGTTTGATCTCGAAACCAGGATCGGGCCGCACACCCCACTCGTCGGCTTCGCTGCCGCTGGTGCTCGGCTTGTTCAGGTTCTTGCCATTGGGCCGCCAGAATGTCGCCGTGGTCATCTTGATTTCGGCGTCGGTCTCGCGGAACCTTGCGATTGTCTGCACGCTGCCTTTGCCGAAGCTTCGTTCGCCGATCACGATCGCACGCTGTTGATCCTGAAGCGCAGCCGCGACGATTTCGCTGCCCGAAGCGCTGAAGTTGTTCACGAGGCACACCATCGGAAAGTTCAAATAGCTGCCATCGTGGCTGCCATCGAAGGCCCGCTCCCGTGCGACGCCGGCGCGAGGCCGAATGGAAACGATCCGGCCATCGTCAACAAACAAATCGGTGATATCCACAGCCGAATCCAACAGGCCGCCTGGATTGAATCGCAGGTCAAGGACAAGTCCTTTCACGCCCTCGCGGGTTAGCTTTTGCACGGCCGCCTTCATGTCACCCGCGGACTTGCCGGTGAACTGGGTCAGACGAATGTAGCCGATCTTGTCTTTGGCATCGAGCATGTATTCCCATTCGTCGTCTTCGCGCCGTTTGGTGCCGAGCACGGTTTCCACATTCACCTGGGCGCGATTGATGTCGATCATAAGCGGCTGGGCCACGCCCTCGCGCTCGACTTTCACAGTGATCTTCGTGTTCGGATCGCCGAGAATCCGCTTGATGGCGTCTTCGGTTTTCATGCCGCGAGTGGATACGGTTTCCCGCTCTTGCAGCGGACGACCCGTCGCGCTCATGTCGGTAACGACCTCAGTAATGAGGTCGCCGGCGAGCAAGCCTGCTTTGTAGGCCGGGCTGCCTTTGATCGGCGAAACCACCAGCAAGCCGTCACGCACAAGGTCGCGGCGGATCTGGATGCCGATGCCCGTGAAACGGCCGAGGAACTCTGTTTCGGATTTCTTCTTCGATTCACTGTCGATGTACGTCGTGTATGGGTAGTCGAGATTCAGCATCATCATCGAGATGGCCAGATCGACATCCTTATTGCCTTCCAAGTCCTCACGCTTGCCCAGCCGCAAGCGGGTTTCAGCTAGCAATTCTTCCAATCGCGGGCGGCGCAATTCCGTCTCAGCCTGAAGCAGCTTCACCTGCCTGCGCCGGCGTTCGTCCGAATCGTCTTTGAAACCTTCGCCATCCAGCGTTTCCTTGATCTTGTCCAGCTTGACCTTGATCGCATCAAGTTTGTCTTTGGTTTCATCCGGCATTTTTTCATCAAGCCGACGGTA
>JANNLP010000065.1:0-2244 GCA_031396905.1 Gemmataceae bacterium | reverse complement strand
ATCAGCTCGATCATTTCGACCAACACGGCGACCATATCCACCGGCGCGGATGTCGCCACGACAGGCGTAGTCAACTATAAGTACAGCCTTCTCGGCAACAGCACCGGCATCGGGACGTTGGTCGATCAGGGTAAGAACCTTGCCATCGGCACAATTCCGAACCTCGGCGGCCTGGCCAACAATGGCGGCCCGGTGATGACCCAAGCTTTGCTGGCAGGCAGCCCGGCCATTGACAAAGGCATCAACCCGGCAACATCGTCCATGACCGATCAACGCGGCACGGGTTACACGCGCTCGTACGGCACCACGGACATCGGAGCGTTCGAGTATACCGTCGCGGGCATCCCCACCGTGTCCGGCACGTTTGTTGATGTGAACACGACCGGCGGCTCCAACTACACGTTCCAACTGACTTTCCGTGACGACGTGTTTATCAACGTGGCCAACATCTCGACAGGGCAGGACGTGTTCGTCACCGGCCCGAATGGCTTTTCTGCCTGGGCGACCAACACGGGTACGGACCAACTCACCAACGGCACACCACGTGTCGCCACTTACACCGTCAACGCGCCCGGCGGCATGTGGGATGGTTTCGACAACGGCACGTACACGGTGGCGATCACCAAGAACGCCGTGTACGACAGTGCCGCCAAGCCGGTCCCGGCCGGCGACATCGGTCAATTCCGTGTCGAAGCCGCGGCCAACATTTACCAAGTCACGCACGATGCCGACAGCGGTGCAGGCAGCCTTCGCAACGCGTTGGCCATGGCCAATTCCTCCGTGGGGACGACAGACACAGTGACGTTCGACCCGACGTTCTTCAGCGTGTCGCGGTCGATCGTGTTGACCAGCGGCGAGATCGCCATCACCGATGCGGTCACAATTCAAGGTCGTGGCGCGTCGCTGATCACGGTCAATGGCAACGGCAATAGCCGCATCTTCAATGTTGATAATGCCAATGCGAGCAGCATGGTCGTCAACATTGACGGCATGACGCTGACAGGCGGAGTCTCCAGCACGCCCGGTGGCGCTATGGCCATCAACAATGAAATCGTAACGCTGACCAACGCCATCCTGACGGGTAATCGTGCGACTGGCACGAGCCAGTTTGGTGGCGGTGGCGCCATCGCCGTTACCGGAGCGGGCACCGTCATCGCGATCGATTGCTCGTTCACAAGCAACAAAGCGACCGGTCTGGGCGGCGACGGCGGTGCCATCCGCGCGGCCGACGGCTCGACCGTGATGATCACCCGAACGCTGGTTTCCGGCAATGTTGCCAACGGCGACGGCGGCGGCGTATATCAATCCGGCACCAAGACAGCTTCGGTACTTAGCGTCATCGCCAGCGCTTTGGTCAACAACAGCGCGACCGATCTGTCCGGCGATGGCGGCGGCTTGTTCTTCACCGGCACGGCCAGCATCGCAGTTGTTCGCAACAGCACCATCTCCGGCAACATCGCATCGGCTTACGGTGGCGGCATCGGCACCAATGGCCTCATCGGCAATTTGGATGTGCAGAACTGCACCATCACCGACAACTCCGCTGGCTCGAACGCTCGTGGCGGTGGTGCCAGCCAAATCGGCGGCACCGGCATCATTCAATTCGAGAGCACCATCGTCTCGGGGAACTTCAACTCGGTATTCGCAGACGTGTACACAACGGGCAAGGCGACATTTAGGAACTCGGCGCTCGGCAGTAAGGCTGGCATCGCCGTGTATGTGGACAACGGCAGCAATCTGCCCATCGGCAGTGCACTGGGCCTCGGCGTGCTGACCAACAACGGCGGTGCGACGCCGACTCACTTGCCTTCCGCTGTTAGCCTGCTGGTTGATCGTGGTTCGAATCCAGCCGGTCTTGCGACTGATCAACGTGGTCTGAATCGTATCGACGGCGTCGCGGCCGACATCGGTGCGGTCGAAATCGTTTCTCCGGGTTTGCCAGTAGCAGCCGCTGGTCCGTTCGCTGACATCACAACCACCGGTGGCACGACGTTTTCCATCGTCGTTACCTTCACTGACAATGGCGCGATCAGCGCCGCGACTATCGACAATGCGGATATTCGTGTGCAGGGGCCGAATGGTTTCAATGTGCTTGCCACGTTGATGGGTGTCGATACACCTGGCGACGGCTCGCCGCGAGTTGCCACCTACCAGATCACGGCCCCCGGTGGCACGTGGAACGGTACTGATGCGGGCATTTACACCATCAGCCTGGAACCCAATCAGGTGCAGGACACCTCGGCC
>JANNLP010000002.1:0-9410 GCA_031396905.1 Gemmataceae bacterium | reverse complement strand
GGAACAGGCCGAGCTGAACGCGCTGGACATCGACACCCGCAGCGATGTCTACAGTCTTGGTGTCATGCTTTACGAATTGCTCACGGGTTCGACGCCGCTGGGCCGTGACACGTTGCAACGCGCGGCCTTCGCCGAGGTCATTCGGCGGATCAAGGAGGAAGAACCGCCGCGTCCCAGCACTAGGCTCAGCGACTCGAAGGATTCTCTGCCGGGCATCAGCGCGCAGCGAAAAACCGAGCCGGCGAAACTGCCGCAGTCGATTCGCGGCGACCTCGACTGGATCGTCATGAAGGCGCTGGCCAAAGAACGCGATCGCCGCTACGAGACGTGCAACAACTTCGCCATCGACCTGATGCACTTCCTACAAAACGAACCGGTCAGCGCGCGACCGCCAAGTACGGCATACCTGGTGCAGAAATTCGTCCGTCGGCATCGCACAGTGGTGGCGACAACCGCGGCCAGTTTGCTGCTGTTGATCGGAGCGACCATCTTCAGTACGTGGATGTATTTTAACGCCGAACGTGAACGGGGCGCGGCAGTTGTAGCGCAGAATAATGCGGTTTTGGCAGAAGGGAAAGCCATCGCCGCACGTAACGACGCGACTGAGTCGGAGAAAGAATCGACCGTTGTTCGCCAGTTCTTTCAAGATAGGGTCCTGAAAGCCGTTCGGCCGCCGGGACAGGCGGGTGGCCTAGGCCGCGATGTCACGGTGCGGCGCGCCGTCGAGGCGGCTGAACCAGCGGTGGCCGAGCAATTCGCCGCGCAACCAAGGGTGGAAGCGGCAGTGCGCGAGGTGTTGGGCACCAGCTTTTACTTGCTCGGTGAATTTGACAAAGCCATCAAGCAACATGACCGAGCTCTGAAATTGCGTGAACAACATTTAGGAACAGATCACCCGGACACGCTGCGAATGAAAAGCAATGTCGCAAGCATCGAAGCGGACAGCGGCGTGAAAAAAAGCAACATTCAACAAGCCAGAGTCCTCTTTGAAAAAGCCAAATCGACCTATGGAGTCAACGACCGGAAAACCCTGGCATTGCAGTCTAATGTGGCGTTTGCCTACCAAGATGCCAATCAGTTGGACGAGGCGATGACCATATTCCAGGAAGTTCGCGATCGAATTACGACGACGATTGGCGTCAATGATGAGGATGCATTTGCTGCGATAAATAACATGGGCCGTACGGCCTATCTCCAGGGCCGTCTGGATATCGCGCTCGAACGAATGGAATCGGCACTGGCCGCCCGCAAACAGCATCTTGGCTTGAAGCACCCCGATACGCTTCTGACGATGAATAATGTGGCGACCATGTTAACCCATAACAAAAATTACATTGATGCGATTCGACTTTTTGAAGATGCATTGTGGCTGGGTAAGGACTTGGGACCAAAACATGTTGTGACACTGCAAACGGTTCGAAGCCTCGGCCAGACAATTGAAATCATGGACGGTATGGAGCGCGAGGACGCTAAGAAGAAGACTTTTGTCACTGCCGAGGCAGCCTTGCGCCGTTGCATCGAATACCTAACGACCAAGTCGCCCGATGATTGGCTTACTTTTCAGACTCAGTCGATGATCGGTTGGGCGCTTGCCAATGAAGGTAAGGAAAGACACGCCGAAGCTGAGTCTCAAATGCTCAGGGGATACGAAGGTCTAAAGAAATCGGCTGACAAGATCCCGGCGAGCGATGGCACGGTGCCGCTGGCCAACGCAGCCGAACGGCTGGCAGATTGGTACAAGGCGCGCGACAATCAAGTCGAAGAAAAAAAATGGCGTGACACTGCGAAGTCGCATCAACCAAAAGCGTGAACGCGGAGCTAACGAGCGGTTCCGTTCCATTTGGCTGCCAAAACCGTCCGCGTTTAGCGACGTTGATATCCACTGGAGTGTCTTTTCATTTCTGAAACGACACCAATAGTGTACCACGGCCTGCTAAGATCCGAGCGCTTTGAATCAAGTTGAGGGCTAACGCGCTCTTGGATATTTCGGCTGTTCTTGTGAAATGGCGATAGTCCTTTCACTGGGAGAATCGCCATGCCTACCGATCAAGTCTTAGATCTCTTGATGCGCTGGGAAGGCAGCGCCGAACGCGGCGAAGAGTTGACGCCGGAAGAATTGTGCCGCGATCATCCCGAATTGTTGGTGGAGATGCGCGAGTGCATCGCCGCCATCCAGCAAGTCCCGCGCGTGGCGGGTGAATCTACTGCGTCGCACGTACCCAATCCGTTGAGAAATCACACGCACGCGCCGTGTACCGGCGAGTCGCCGGGCGAACAGATCGGTCCTTACAAACTGCGGCAACAACTGGGCGAAGGGGGCATGGGCACCGTTTGGGCGGCTGAGCAACTTGAGCCTGTGCGCCGGCAGGTAGCCCTGAAACTCATCAAAGCTGGCATGGATTCGCGAGCCGTGCTCGCGCGCTTTGAGGCGGAGCGACAGGCTCTCGCCCTCATGGATCATCCCAACATCGCCAAAGTCCTTGACGCTGGCACGACGGTGACTGGCCGACCATTTTTTGTGATGGAACTAGTCAAGGCCATCCCCATTACAAGATACTGCGACGACGAGAAACTAAGCCCCCGCGAGCGGCTGGAGTTATTCATCCCCGTCTGCCATGCCGTTCAGCACGCCCACAAAAAAGGCATCATCCATCGCGATCTGAAGCCATCGAATGTGCTGGTCGGCCTTTATGATGGCAAGCCCATTCCAAAGGTGATCGATTTCGGCATCGCCAAGGCAACCGGATCAAAGCTCACCGCACATACCGTGTACACCGAAGTCGGCTCGCTGATGGGCACGTTAGAGTACATGGCTCCCGAACAGGCTGAGGTCAACAACCTGGACATTGATACTCGGGCTGACATCTACGCCCTTGGCGTCATCCTCTACGAATTACTCACCGGCTCGCCGCCGTTCAGCCGCAAGCGTCTTCAAGGCGAGGCATTCACTGAGATGCTTCGACTGATCCGTGAAGTTGAACCGTCCAAGCCGAGTACCAAGCTCTCGCAATCAAACGAGCTACGGTCACTCGCGGCCGTGCGTAAGCTGGAGCCAACACGTTTAGCCAGCTTGATGCGTGGCGACCTGGATTGGATTGTGATGAAGTGCTTGGAAAAGGAACGCGGCCGACGGTACGAGACGGCACATCAACTCGCAATGGAAATAGAGCGCTACTTGGCCGACGAACCGGTAATGGCTGGCCCGCCCAGCGCCGTTTATCGGCTTCAAAAATTTGTGCGCCGGCACCGCACCGCCGTCACCTCGGCAGCGGCGTGTCTGTTGCTTCTAATCGGAGCGACGATATTCAGTTCGATGATGTATAGCCAAGCCGAAAAGGAACGAGCCGTGGCAGTAAAGGAGCGCGGCGTCGCCGTGGCGGCCGCGGAAGAAGCCAAAATGGTCCGCACGTTTTTCCAGGATGGCATCATCAAGGCCGCGCAGCCCGAAAACCAGGCGGGCGGACTTGGCCGCAATGTCACCGTGCGGCAAGCGGTCGATGCGGTGGAACCCAAGATCGCTAAACAGTTTCAGGCGCAACCGCTCGTCGAGGCGGCCGTTCGCCACACCTTAGGCACGAGCTACCAACTGCTCGGTGAAAACGACAAAGCCTCACGACAACTGGAACGTGCGCTGGAACTGCGCAAGCAGCATCTGGGCGAGACCCACGAAGACACTCGCCGCACCGAAAACAACCTCGAGGTGGCCAGGGATCGCGGAGGCGAACTTCCCGGAAATGTCGCTAAATCCAAGAAGAACTTCGATGATGCCGTGGCGGACAAAGGACCGAATGACCGTGAAACATTGGCCATGCAGTCGCGCTATGCCAGTGATCTCCGTGATGCCAAGCAGTTGGATCAGGCCATGGAAATGTTCGTTGATATTCGAAACCGACTCACGGAGAAGTATGGCGCCAATCATGAAGACGTGTTGACGGCGTTGAACAACATTGCCACGACTTCGTTTCATCAGGGAAAGCGCGACGTGGCACTGACGCAACTGGAAGAAGTGCTTGCAAAGCGCAAACAGGTTCTGAAGCCGGCACACCCGGATACGCTTCTCACTTTGAACAACGTGGCGACGATGTACTCGCACGGCCAGCGTTTTGAGGAATCGGTGCGCCTGTTCGAAGAGGCGCTATGGATGCGGATGCGCATTATCGGCCCCAAGCACCCGGATACGAATCAGACAATCCAGAACCTTGGCCAGACGGTCGAAGTGCTTGACGGCATGGATCGCAAGGCCGCGATTGCCAAAACCATACCAAGCGCCGAAGCAGCATTACGCCGATGCCTGGTCGTGCTGCCCAAGAAGATGCCCGATCATTGGTTGATTTTCGAGACGCAATCGCTGCTGGGTTGGGTATTGCTGGATGCCGGCAAGGAGCAATTTGCCGAAGCCGAGACGATGCTCACGAAAGGCTACGAAGGGCTGAAGAACGGAGCGGACAAAATTCCCGCTACTGAACGTCCCGGCCGATTGGCCGACGCCGCCGACCGCCTCGCCGATCTCTACAAGAAGTGGTCCAAGCCCGACGACGAAAAGAAATGGCGCGAAACCGCCAAGTCCTATCAGCCGAAAGCGTAACGCGACTACTCCTGCTCTTCGACGCCGGCAGCCACTGGTTCCGCGGCCACTTCGCCTTCGACGGCGGCTTCCGCCACTTCTGATGGAGCAAATTCGCTGTCGGCCTCGGCAGTTTCATCCGCTGGTGCGGCCTCAGCCTCTTCCACACTTTCAACGGTTTCCTCCGAGCCGTCAGCACTGGCCTCGGCATTTTCATCCTTGAACAAACTGTCGAACGACGTTTTCGGTTCGCCGTCCGCGCCGGCCATGGTGGCACGGGCTGCCGCTTTAGCGGCTTCGCGCTGCGCTTGCAATTCCTGCTGTTCCTTGCGGGCTTCCAGCTCGGCGGCTTCCGCCCACTCCTCGGCACAGGCGATGATTTCTTCGGTGATGTCTTCTTCCAAGCCGATCAATTCTGTCAGCCCGGCCGCATCGAGGAAGGTGATGTCGGTGTACGACAGGAAGCCCTCGACAATGAGTTGCTCGACTGCTTCATCTGTGATGCCGGGCAATTGGCGGAACCAGCGCTCGGCCCGGTCGATGCCGTCGTTGTACTCGTCGTGGGTCATGATCTCGATGTCCCAGCCGACCAGCTTGGACCCGAGCCGCACGTTCTGCCCGCGCCGGCCAATCGCCAGCGACAGTTGATCTTCCTGTACCAGCACGATGGCCCGGCCCAGCCGGCCATACATGAACACTTCTTCAATGTTGGCCGGGCTGAGTGCGTTGGGGATCATAACCTGCAGTGCATCATTCCAGCGAATCACGTCGATGCGCTCGCCGTTGAGTTCTTCGATCACATTCTTGATGCGGCTGCCGCGAATACCGACGCAGGCACCGACGCAATCAACCTTCGTATCAATCGAGGCGACGGCAATCTTGGTCCGGTGGCCCGCTTCGCGCGCAACGGCCTTAATCTCAATAACCCGTTCTTTGATTTCGGGAATCTCTTCCTCGAACAGGCAGCGAACAAAGTCCGGATGGCAGCGGCTGAGCACGACCTTGACCCGCTGGCCGGCCCGGCGAACCTCCAGCACCACCGCCTTCACCGTCTCGCCGACTTGAAACGTCTCGCCGGGGATTTGCTCGCTGCGCGGCAATATCGCCTCGTGGCGTTCTACCGTGAGAATCGCAGTGCCGGCCTCGACACGTTGAATGATGCCGCGCACCAGTTCGCCGCGCTGTTTGTCGAACTTGTCGTAAACGGTTGTGCATTCAGCCTCGCGAATGCGTTGGATCATCACCTGCTTGGCCGACTGGGCGGCGATGCGGCCGAGAACTTCGGGGTCAATCGACTTGTCGCCATGCTCTGCTTTGATCTGCCCGCTGGTCCGATCAATGGACACGATGACCGGGATTTCACTGTCTTCGCCAAAGTGCTTCTCAGCGGCGAGTTGCAACGCCAACTCGATACCTTCGAAAATGATGTCTTTCGAGATACTCTTCTCGCGATGCATCGCATCGACAATTCGCAGCAATTCGGGGCCGTTCATGGTAAATCCTCGTTCAAAAACTCATCAACTCGTTCACCGGTCGCGGCATCAAAATAGTGTCCACAACCGGGCCGCACATGCAATCGCACTTGCGGCGAAGCCTCGTCGCCGGGTTCCGCCCAGCGCCGCAGCCGCTTGCCATCGCGAACCAACGTCCACAATGGCTTCGCGCTATGGGTATCAACACGCACCAGTTCCCATTCGCCCAGGTCGGTCCCGCCGGTCGGAGTCGGGCCAATGCCAACACCATCCGGTCGGACACCCAGCGCGCACGGCAAGCCGCCCGCCCCCGCGATCGGGGCGGCCGGACCGTCGATGAAATTCATCGGAGGCCAGCCGAGGGAGGTGGCCACGCCACGGCTTTTCGGCCTGGCGGACACCTCGGCGGGGGGGCCGACCTGTGCCAATCGTCCATCCAGCAGCACCGCTACGTGTTGCCCGAGGACCGCATCGGCCGGGTCGTGTGTTACCTCTATCATTGTGGGACCAAGCCGGCCCCGCAGCAAGTGCAATTGCCAGCGAACTTCGTCCCGTGTGACCGGGTCGAGGTGAACGAACGGTTCATCCAGCAACCAAAGCGGATGCCGCGAAACCACCGCCCGACCCAGAACCACGCGCTGCTGCTCACCCCCCGAAAGCTCCGATACAGGCCGGTCAAGCAGATGCGAAATACCCAACCACTCAGCCGCCTCCTCGGCGAATTGTCGCGTTGAGGCATCCGCCCGTGCAAACAAACCGCCACGTAGCTCCACCCCGATCGTGAGATTCCGCCGCACATTGAGATGCGGGTACAACGCCGGCCGCTGAGCCACGAAAGCAACTTTGCGCTCATGCGGTTGCATAGCCGTGACATCGCGATCATCAAAAAAAAGCCGGCCCGAATCCGGCGCTTCCAATCCGGCAATGAGTCGCAACAATGTGGACTTGCCTGCCCCGGACGGACCAACAACAACAAGATGCGAACCGCTCGGCACGTCGAGCGAAACATCGCGAACGCCACCACCCGCAGGGAAGGTTTTTGTCAGGGCATCAATTCTAAGTCGCGGCATGAAACGGCCATCGCCAAGAAATCGCTGAATGAAATCGCGACACTTGCATGATACGAATCAGATACATTTCACCGAGCGAAGCGAGCGATTGGCGAGCCGGAAGCGTCAGCGCCCGGAGGAAGTGACTCGCCAATGCATGAAGACAACGAGCCAGCGAGCGCCGACCAATGTTCATCGCTCGCGTGAACAAAAGCGCCGCGAGTGAGTACAGGCGCCTCCTCCAGTCGCTCACGCTCCCGGCTCGCCAAGATGGACACCACGTCGAGCTGATCCCGGCGCGCCGGGACTCGCCCAAAACTATTTCAGAGATTCTTGTTGACACCGCCTCGATCCGGGATAGCATGCGCCTAAAATCCTTTCATGAGTTTGCTCGCCTCCAGTCCCGGAGCGAAACGATCCTCGACAAGGCCAAACATCTTCTAAGAGGTTTTCAATGTCGTCCTCGAACAAAGTGCGAAAAACGAGTTCCAATCGATGCCTCGGCGGCCGCCCGTCCTTGCGAGTAAGCCAACTTGAAATCCGTCTTGCACCAGCTAACTTTGACGTTCCAAATGGCTATATCTATCAACCATTGATTGGCAACGTCGGCGGATTGGTTGCGGTAATAAATGCGTGCAATACGAACAATGCGCCAGATACAATCACGCTCGCTGCTAATGGTTCCTACGAGTTTACTACCGCTTACGCCGGGTCAAATAACGCATTGCCGGTGATTACCGTAGATTCATTGTCAGCGCCCAATGCAAACAATACGGTAACGATAATAGGTAATGATGCGACGTTTCGCCGCCTGTTCAACGCAGTGGAACAGTTTCGGTTTCTTGAAGTCCGCGAAGCAAACGGCACCACCTCTGTTTTTGCCAAATTAATTGTGGACAATCTTCGCTTTGAAGGAGGTTCGACAACTTCCGGCATTGACGGTGGAAGCCTCGCGTTGCGGCATGGTTCAGCTGTTTTGCAGAATTGCATGTTCATTAACAATTCATCAAACGGTTCAGGTGGCGCTATTGCCAACCGTTACGGCTCTTTCTGGTCAAGTGCTGGTCAATTGTATATTTCCAATTGTTCGTTTGAGAACAATACGGCAACGGAGAGCGGAGGTGCCGTTTTTTCCCAAGGTGGTACGACAACTATCCTTGGATCCACATTCATGGGCAACCAATCTAACCTTGGCGATGGGGGAGCAATAGCTCAAGGGGGTGGAAGCCTCGAGATAATTAATTCAACCATCGGGGAGAACCGCGCCGAATCGGGCGGCGGTGTGCTGATTGGAGGAGATGCCACTATTAGTTTTTCGACAATTACCAAGAACAAGACATTTGATGGCGGCGGCGGCGGTATCAGGCTATTAGGATCGAATGCTGACTTAATCATCGGCCATTCAATAGTTGCGGACAACATTATTGAGGCCAGCAGTTCAGCAACCTCACGAGATATTGCCGGCGATGTGGTCTCAAACGGGTACAATTTCATCGGTTCGGCAACGGGCACGAGCGGTCTTGTCCCCACCGATTTTCAAGGTACTAGTGCCCAGCCGCTCGACCCACAACTCGGCCCGCTTCAAGACAATGGCGGTCTGACGCTCACACATATGCCGAATGAAAACAGTAAGGCATTTAACGGCGGCAATCCAAATGTCAGTGGCCAACCACCGCTTGATCAACGGGGGTTGCCTCGGATTGCATTGGGACAAATAGATATCGGCGCAGTTGAGCGCGAGTTCGGCATTCCGACATCCGTCGAATTGGACCCAATCAACTTCGACGCCAATTTGATTGCTCCGTCAACGATCTCGATGTACGTGGAGATCAACAATTCTGGTACCACTCAAAGCCCGGCGTTTGAGATTGATCTTTATGCTAGCACCGACGTTACCATTGACACGAACGACTGGAAGTTGCCACCAAGTGTTAGCTTTCCGGGCATTCCCGGCGGCGGCACCAAGTCCATGACCTATCAAGTGACCCTACCACCAACGCTCTTCGGAACTCTCTACTTTGGCGGCATTGTAGATTCGGGCAGCGCCATTCCAGAAGTGAACGAGGCCAACAACAGCAAGGCAGATTTGACGCCAATCATTGTTGGCCCGCCGGACACGACCGCGCCGACGACGCCTGCGATTACCGGAATGAGCGACGACACAGGCGCTTCAAGTACAGATCGTTTGACCAACGATACCACGCCCATCTTTAGTTGGTCGGCGTCAAGCGACAGCGGTAGCGGTGTGGCTGGCTATTGGTGGAGTATTGACGATTCCACTCCCGAGACTGGAGGCCTCTTCACCACAACGCTGAACGCGACCGC
>JANNLP010000804.1:0-23987 GCA_031396905.1 Gemmataceae bacterium | reverse complement strand
CCTCCGAGCACGTTGTCCGACCCGTCGATATCGACGAACTGCGGATCGGCCGTCTGGCCGTGCGCCTCCAGGCCGAGATCGAAGAACAGATCGGACCTCGTAGAGAAGCTCGTGGCTCCCCACAGCATCAGCGTCGCAGTGCCGCTCGCGACGCGGTCGTTGTAATCCGCGACGTACCCGACCTGGCTGTTGGCCGCCACGCTTTCGATCGGAGCGTTCGTCGCGGCGAGGATGTTGTTGCGAACGGTGAAGTTGCTGGCGGACGAGCCGAGCGTCAGGGCGCTTCCGGTCGTCTGGTAAACCGTGTTCGACTCGAACACTCCGCCCGTCCCGCCCGTGAGGGCGACGCCCACGTTGTCGTTGCCGTAGACCACGTTGTTTCGGAACGTGTTGTTGCTGGAACCCACGATGCCGGCGGCGTTGGAATAGATCGCGTTGCCGAGGATCGTGGAGCCGCCCTGGGCGTTGATGCCGCGGACGATGTTGCGGTAGATTCGGTTGCTCTGCAACGTCACCGCGTTGATGAGCTGAGCGCCGGTGTCGTTGTCGTAAATCTCATTGCCGCTGGCGACGCCGCCGCTGATGTGCAAGCCGACCGCGTTGCCGGATTGTTTGTGGCCGACGATCGTGTTGTCGATGATGCTGACGTTGGTCCCCGCGATGATGCCGAACGATGTGTTGCCCTGGACGAGGTTGTTGCCCACGATGGTGACGATGCCGGCGCCGGGCGAGACATCGATACCGCGAACGTTGCCGCTCACGGTGTTGCCCGTGATCGACTCGCCGTTGCCGGTCGAGAGCACGCCCCTGAAGTTGCCGGTGATCTTGTTGCCGCTCACCGTGGCGCCTGGGGCGACCAAGCGAACGCCGGCCGAGCTAGTGTTCGCGATGTTGTTGTCGCGGATGACGTTGCCCGTGATCAGCAGGCGATCGTTACTCGATTGGACGTCGATGCCGTTGACGCTGTTGCCGAAGATTTCGCAATTCGAGATGACGACGTCGTCGCTGTCGGCCGCATTGCCGAGGTTGATACCGGTGAAGCCGCCGGTAATGAAAAGATGATCGAGCGTGACCGCGTCGGCGTTTTGCAGATCGAAGGCGAAGCTGCCCGCGTTGACGTTGCCGCGGTAGATGGTCGCCTGCTTCGCGGGGAACGCCGCGTCGTTGAACCCGGCGATCGTGACGCCCGCATCGTTATTACCCACCACGACATTCGCCGACAGCAAATACGTCCCGGCATCGACGCGGACGATGTCGCCCACACCCAGGTCATACGCGGCCAGGAGCGCCGCCAGCGTCAGCTTCGGCGTCGCCGGCGTCAGGCCGTCGTTGGCGTCGCTGCCGGCCGCGGTCGTCCAGTCGCCCGCCTGCACACTGCCGTCGTTGACGTAAAAGATGCTGGTCGGCGCCGCGACGCTGAATGCGTTGTTGCTGACGTCCGGGCTGCCGACGAGGTCGGCGCGCGTGATGCGGATCGCGTAGTCCGTCGCCGGCGTCTGACCAACGGGCACACTCCAGGTGAACGAGCCGCTGTTGGCCGCGCCCGTGGCGATGGTCAGCACGGGGCTGCCGGCTTGCATCAGTTCAATGGTAACGGTGCTGGCGGCGTCCTGGCTACGCCAATTGATGGCGAAGTTCTGCCCGGCGACGGCGGTTTCGCCGCCGTCGGGCCGGGTGACGAGCACATATTGTGCAGGGCTACCCGACGCCAGCGCCGTGTTGCCGTCCCATCCGAGGTTGACGAACCCGCCGCTTGGAGTTGGTTCGCCAGCAAAGGAGTCCACCGGATTGCCGCGATCGATGGTCGGCGATTGATCGGCGTCGTTGACCGTGGACGCGGCCAGGAATACCGGCAATCCGCCGCTAAGTACCGGCGCCGACGCCGCGCCGCGAATGCTGCCGAATTTCGATTGCACGTGGAAGTTGTCGTCCGCGCCGGCGTCGGCCGTGCCGGTATAGCCGAGCAGATTGTCCGCGCCGTCGATGTCGACGAACAGCGGATCTTGCGCGATGCTGTTGCCGTCGCCGCCGGTCGCTGACTGCCAATTGGCTATGCTAGCGCGGGCGATGCCCTGCCAGTTGCCGACCTTGCCCGTGGCGCTGGCGAAGAGCAGGTTGAAATCGCTCGCGAAGCCGCTGAGGCTCGTCGCCGGCACGTCGATGCCGAAGCCGGCAGTCGACCAGATGATGTTGTTGCGGAGCTGAATGCCGCTCCGATTCTCGGCCACTTTGATACCGGCGCCTGGTCCTTGGAAGATCGTATTATTGACGATCTTTCCGGCATTCTGATTGACGACGATGCCGTGCGACGTATTGGCATAAATCAAGTTGTTGCGAACTGTACCGAGTTGAGCGCTTATCCCGATGCCGTTGCCATAGGCGACGTTACCGATGACGTCCGCGGCGAAGGCGTTGATGCCCACGTTGCTGTTATGCACGACACGATTGTTCGAGGCAGGGCCCGAAAAGCTACCGGCGATGCCGTCGTAATTGTCCGCGACGAAGTTCGACGTGATGGTGACGCTGCCGCTGGCCGTGATGCCGGCCGTGTTGAAACCGAGGTGACCTGAAACCGCGTTGCCCGCGACCAGCACCGTGCCGCCGCCGCCGATAGCATTGATGCCGCTGCCGGCGTTGCCAGTAATAATGTTCCCCTTCGCCAGCGAAAGATCGGCGTTGCCGATGACGGCGGCGCCCGACAAGCTGTTGTTAATGTTGATGCCGTGGCCCAGGTTGGAGCTGACCGTCATGTTCTCGATGCGGACTGGCCCAGGCTGCACCAACTCAATGCCGTTCGACTGATTCAAGCTCACCGTACCACTGGCGATGTGATCGATCGTCGCCGCGACATTCACGCCGAAGCGCTTGTTGCCGATGGCGGTGATGTTGTCCAAGCCGGCCCCGTTCGAGCCGGCCTCGATGCGGATGCCGTCCAGCGAATTGGCGATTGCCGTCAGGTTCTTCGCCACGAGCTGCGTGCTTTGATTGCGGACGTACAGGCCGTACTGCCCACCGGTGAGCGTAAGGTTTTGCACCATCATCAGGTCGGCCGCGTTCAGTTCGAGCACCGGTTTCGCCGCGGCGGCGTTGGCGAAGGTGATAACTGCGGACTTGTTGGCGGCGGTCGGGCCGGTCAGCGTGAAGCCTTCGTCGTCGCCGATGCCGACTGCTCCAGAAACGACGATCGAGTCGATCGTGAAATAGTTCCCGGTATCGACGAACAGCGTATCAAGGGCGCCGAGCGAATACGTCCGCAGGACCGCGTTCACGCCGGGCTTCGGGGCGTCTGCGGAGCGGCCCGTGTTGCGGTTGCTGCCCACCGCCGTCGTGTATTGATCGTTCGTGGTCGAGCCGTCGTTGACGTAGAAATTCTTGCCCGTCTCGAAGATCGTAAACGATTCCTGCGAACGATCGAACACCACCGAGTTGCCGATCAGCGACAGTTGCACACGCAGGCCCGTCGTGCCCGCCGCGATGCCGAAGCTCGCAGGCGTCCAAGTGAAGCTGCCCGTGTCGGCAGCGCCGATCGATAGCGTCTGCGAAAACGCCGGGCCGTCGGCTGAGTCTTGGTAAAGGTCGATCTGCACGAGTGCATCGCCTGTGTTGCCGAAGGTCTCCCAGCGAATGACGCTGGCCGCGTCGCGGTTGACGTCGGCGTACAAGTCGGGCGACCGCAGCGCGATGTGCGTGGCCGCTGCCTGATTGGCTTCGTCGCCGGTATTGCCGAGCGCTCCCTGATTCGGCGCGACTAGCTCGCTCTGCAAGAACAAGAACCCGCCGTCGAACTTGCCGTCGTTGTTTGGGCCCGTCTGTAGCACGGACTCGTAACGGAACTTGACCCGTCGAGCGCCGACGGGAATGGCGACGCGGTCGCCGAACAAGTCCCAGCGGTCGCCAGGATTCGACGAATTCGCCGTCGCGCTGCTGATGGCGTTCCCGCCGCCATCCTGGAAAGTGATGATGATCGACGAACGATCGTTGGCCGTTTCTGCCGCAGTGCGGGCTCGGCCGCCGAAAACGGCCACGAAGTCCTGGCTATCGAGCTGACCGCTCGTGAACCCGGCCGCGACGAGATCGACGACCTTCTCGGCGAATGCCACCGCGGCCGTGCCACCAGTGAAGTACTGCGTACCGTCGAACGCCGATGGGTTGCCCCCGCCTGACGTCGCGCCTGGCGACGTCGTCCAGCCCGTGAAGCCCGACTCGAAGCCGGGATTGCTCAACAAATTAATTTGCGGCGTCGGCGACAGCGCGAGGTCCGTACGCGGGTCGGCCGAATCGATCGAGGGACTCGTCAGCCGTTGCCCGGCCACGACGTCGTACACGCGGAAATCACCGCGGTCCTTGTCGATGAAACGCGGCTCGGCCAGCGCCGGGTTCACCGCCGTCCGGCCGAACGAATGCAAGTCGAAGCGATTGGCGTCCACTTGCCAGTCGAGGATGTCGGTGTAATCGATGCTCCAGCGCACGAGCTTGCCCGCGCCCGAACTGTACAGCGTGTTGAAGTCGCTGAAGAAGCCGGCCTGGCTGTCGTCGGCGATGTTCAAGTCGTAGCCGCCTTCAGTCCACAACAGGTTGTTGCGAACTTCGAGATCGCTGGCCGCTGCCGTGGCGACGATGTGGCTGCCCGTGAAACTGTAAAACGTATTGCTGATGACTTGCACGCGCGACTTGCCGGCGACGGCGAGCGAGGTCGTCGCCACATTGTGAAACACGTTGTGCGCGATCAGTTGATTGCTGACGGCGATGACGCCGGTGACGCCGCGGGCAATACGATTGTACTGCACGGGGCCGTTGAAGCTGACGCCGGTGGTGTTTGCCTCGATGACGTTGGCGAACGCGAGGTCCGTGCCGCCGAGTGTGCCCGAACCTGCAACGCCCGTCGCGTTGTTCAAAACGTGCTGATTTTGCATCTGCCCGGTCAATTGCACGCCTGTGGTGTTGCGATAAATCCGGTTCGGCACGCTGATACCGACGAAGCCGAGGCCATTGATTGTGCCGGGCACGTTGGCGACGACACCGGTCGTATTGTCATGGATGCGATTGCCGTTCAGGGGAGCACCGGCCGCGTAAGCGACGCCGACGCTGGCCGCTGAAATGTCGTTTTCGGCGATGGACCCCGAAAACGCCGTCGCGATGCTCAGGCCCGTCGCCATGGCCTGCACATCGTTGCCAACGATGCTGCCTGAGGCCGCGGCGGTGATGTCGATGCCGATGGTCGCGGCGCGGATGACGTTGTTCAACAGCGTGACTGCGGTAACCGGGCCGCCGATTCCGATGCCGCCGTTCGTGAGACTGTTGCTGACGATCCCGATGCCACTCGAAGTGCCCATGAGCGTGACGCCGCCCGTGATGGCGTTGCCGATGACCTGTGCTCCGGAACCGGCGGAGATGGTCACGTTGCCGACGATAGTGTTCGTGCTCAACGTGGCGTTCGCGGCGCCGGTCAACGAAACGCCGGCATTGAGGATCAACCGTTCGACGGTGACGCTGCTCGCGCCGTTGATCGAGAGGCTCCCGGAGATGACGTTGGGATGATTGGGAGAGCCGAGCAATAAGAAGCCACTGTCGCTGGCGCCCACGGTAATCGCGCCACTGTAATTGCCCGCATCGACGAGGATGACATCGCCGGGGTTCAGCACATACGCGTCGAGCACCGCCTGTACGGACTGCATCGGCGTCGCTGCCGACTTGCCATCGTTTCCGGCCGAACCGAGGGCGGTCGTGAAGCTGTCGCCCGCCTGCGAATTGTCGTTGACGTAGTAAGTCGTGGTCGGCGTGAAGAAGTTGCCGCGCATCCGCACTTCGGGGCTGCCGGACGCGATGTCATTCCACGCGACGAAGGGCCGTCCCGCCGGATCAACGGCGAGCGCCGGGGTGGTGGCGACGACGGCATTCTTGCTGGCGCCGCGGAAGCTGGCGTCACCGCGGACTTCCTCCACGAAGGCTGTGCCGGACCACGTGCGTGCGTAGATTTCGGTCGTGTTGCCGGTCTTGGCCGCGGTGCGGTCGTCGGCCCAGGCGAGGAACAGCTTGCCGCCGGCCGAGGCTAGTCGCGGTTGCGTGGCCAAGCCGTTCGTGTTGGAGACGTTGTCTGCCAATGTCCACGCCGAGCCGTTGAACCTCGAAGCGAAAATTTCCTGAGCCGCGCCGCTGGCGTTTTGCCAAGTGGCGAAGAGCGACCCGCCGTGATACGCAAGCGCCGGGCCCTGTTTGTCGCCGATTGCGCTCGATACGCCACTGCCGGTCGCGGAGCCGGCCAACTCGGCAAAGGTACTGCCGGCGAATTCGCGCAGGTACAGTTGCCGCGTCGCGCCGACTTGCTGCGTCCACGCGACCGCCACCTTCGTGCCATCGCTGGCCGCCGTCAGGTCAAAAACGCTCGTCGCCGACGCCGATACACCGGCGCCGCTGGCGGAGCCAGTGGCGAGGGCGACCCACGACGTTCCGTTGAACCGCTTCACGTAGACGTTTTTCGTTCCGGCCGGTTGATCGAGCCAAGCCACGACCAGGCCGGCTGTCGTGTTCAACAGCACGGCGTTGTCGGCGGCGCCAGTGGCGCTGATGTTGCCGAGATTCGTCCAACCACCGAGACCGCCGTTGGTCGTTGGGTCGAATTTCGCGGCGCGGATGTCGGCGCCTTCGGTCCACGCCACGACGGGCAAACCGTCGCTCGCCAGGGTGATGCTCGGCCGTCTTGACGCACTGCTAGAGGAGTTGCTGACGCCGCCGTTGGAAGCACTGCCACCGAGTTCGACCCACGCGCCGCCGACATGTTTGGCGACGTAAATCTCGAAGTTGCCACTGCGGTTGTCGACCCAGGCGAGGTATTGCGCCGACGCATCTGCTACGATGCTCGGCTCAAGCGATTGGCCCACGTCGCCGCTGACGCCGTTGGCATTCGTTGAGCCGGCAAGGTCAGTCCATCGGCCGCGCTCGTCGATGCCGACGGACAGACTGGCCGCCGCGAGATTGCTCGCCGGAGCGGGCAACAACGTGGGCGGGGGCGTCGGAGTCGGCGGTACGAAGTCGCTCGGCGTCGCGCTTTCGCCCGCGCCGAACTCGACGATGTTGCTCGCCCCACCCCCGGCGTTGATCAGGTCGTCGTCGCCTTCGCCGAAGAGCAGATCGTTGCCAGCTTGGCCGAAGAGTTGATCGCCGCCGGAGCCGATTTCGTCGCCGTTTGTGCCCAAATCGCCATAAAGATGATCGACCGAGTTGTCGTCGGCTGTGCCGGCGGCGTTGTGTCCGAACAGCACGTCGTGGTTCAAACCGCCCAGCATGAAGTCCGCGCCGGCGTCGCCGCCGATCGTGTCGTCGCCGGCCCCGCCGTCGATCGTGTCGCTTCCCGCGCCGCCGCTGATGTCGTCGTTGCCGGCCATGCCGAGGATGCGGTCGTCGCCGGTGCCGCCAGCGATGATGTCCGCGCCGTCGTTCGAGCCAGTGATGATGTCATTGCCCGCGCCGCCGTCGAGCAGGTCGCCGGTGCCGCCGCCTCCGCGAATCTGGTCGTTGCCGGCGTTGCCAAAGATAGTGTCGGTTCCCGCGCCGCCGTCGAGCAGGTCATTGCCGCCGCCGCCTTGAATCGTGTCGTTGCCTGCACCGCCCGTGACCGTCGCCTGGCCGGTAAACGCCGATGCATCAACGTTGTTGATGGCATCGGATCCAGCGAGCGTGACGCGAAGGATGCCCGACATGGCGAAGCTGCCGACGCCGGTTCGGGCGAGCGATGCGTTGCTCAGCGTCGCATTCAGCGGCACCGAGGCGATGACTGAGTCGATGCCACCGCCGCCCGTTAGACTGCCACTACCGGTCCATGCCGACACATCGAAGCGGTTGTCGAGCCCGCCGCCCGACAGGTTTGCGACTTCGATGGAGTTCAGACTGAGCGCGCCCCCGGAGTCGCGTCGCAACGTCCAATCGGTCAGAATGAAATCGGCGTCGGTCACTGCGACGATGCTGTCGCTGCCGCCGGCGCCGACAATGATGGCCCTGCCTCGGTAGGCGCCGACGTCGAAGGAATTGGCCGTCGCCCCGCCGGTGAGCTTCAACAACTCCACCGCCGAGTATGTGTCGGAACCCAGTCCGGTCAGCGTTGTGTCTGTTCCCACCACGTTGACGTCGGCCGATTGCACGATGACGTCGAAGCCATCGCCGCCGGCTACCGTGTCGTTGTCGGACCCACTATCGATCAGGTCGTCACCGGCGTCACCCGCGAGGGAATCGTTGCCAATGTTTCCAAAGAGGATGTCGTTCTGTGTGCCGCCGGCGATAGTGTCATTGCCCGAACTGCCGTCGATGGTGTCGATGCCGTCGTTGCCTTGAAGGTTGTCGTTGCCGACGTCGCCGGTCACGGTGTCGTCGCCGTGATTGGCTTGAATCGTGTCGTGGCCGTCGAGGCCGTGTACGGTGTCATTGCCGTCGCCGGCGAAGATAGTGTCAGGTCCAATGTCGCCAAATATCGTGTCGGCATCGAGGGCGAACGTGGCCGTGATTTCCGTCGCCGAGACGTCGCCGAAGATCAGGTTGGCGTCGGCCGCGCTGCCGCCGCCAAAGTTCGTCAAGCCGCCGAAGATGGTGTCTTGCCCGTAGCCGCCGGTAATTGTGTCCGAGCCGATGCCACCGGCAATGGAGTCGTTGTCAATGCCGGCGTCGACGGAATCGTTGCCCGCGCCGGCGTCGATCGAGTCATTGCCCTGAATGGTGGTGATCGTGTCGTTGCCGGCCAGCGCGAAGGCGGTGTCATCGCCATCGCCGCCGTGAATCGTGTCGGCCCCGACGTCACCGAAGATGAGGTCGTTGTCCAGGGCTGGCGTAATGGTGACTTCCGTTGCCGTGACGTCGCCCAGAATGATGTTGAGGTCGGCCGCGTTGCCGCCGCCGATGGAAGTGGAGCCGGCATAGAGCGAATCGGCACCGTAGCCACCGGTAATGCTGTCGCTCCCGGCGAGGCCAAACACCGTGTCGTTGCCGTCGCCGGCGTGGATTGTGTCGGCCCCGATGTCGCCGTAAATCGTGTCCACTTCATTGGCGGGCGTAGCCGATTTGTCGCCCGCGGTCAGGTCGCCGAATATCAGGTTGGCGTCGCTGCTCGCTCCGCCGCCACCCGTGAATGTGCCAGCGATGATCAGGTCCAGGCCGACGCCGCCGAATACAGTGTCGCTTCCCAGGCCGCCGGTGATGGTATCGTTGCCGGCGCCGCCCTGGATGGAATCGTTGTTCGTGCCGCCGTCGATAATGTCGTTGCCATCGTTGCCGGAGATCGTGTCGTTGTCCGCGCCACCGAAGATGGTGTCGCTGCCTGTGCCGCTGGTGATGACATCAGTGCCGCCTTCGCCGTATGCCCGGTTGCCGCCGTTGCCGGCATTGATGGTATCGTTGCCAATGCCGCCGTAAATGACGTTGATGCCCGCTCCGGCATTCACCAGGTCGTTGCCATCATCGGCGTGGATGAGGTTGTTTCCGTTGCCGGTGATGATGGTGTCATTGCCGTCGCCGCCGGCGATCTGGCAGGCGGCGTTGCCGACGGTGATGCTGTCGTTGTCCGCGCCGCCGATAATCTGAGCGGCGCCTGTCAGCGCGACGATGACGTCGTGGCCATCGTCGCCGTCGAGGATGTTGAATCCGGCGCCGCCGGTGATGGTGTCGTTGCCCGCGTCACCATTGATCGTGACGTTGCCGCCGTTGGCGGTGATCGAATCATTACCGTCGCCGCCGGAGACTATGTCCACGTCGGTGCCGGTGGCGATAGTGTCATTTCCCGCGCCACCGTCAATCGAATCGTTGCCTGCGCCACCATCGATCGTGTCATTGCCGCCACCAGCGGCGACGGTGTCGTTGCCGCCGCCGCCCATGACCGTATCGGCGCCACTGCCGCCTTGCAGAAAATCATTGCCCACGTCGCCGGTGAGCGTCCCGCCCGCGTCGCCGAGGATCAACACGTCGTGGCCGATGCCGCCGTCGAGCGTGACCGGCACGGGCACGCCGGCGCAGTCGAATTTGTCGTTGCCGCCGGCGCCGAAGGCCTCGATGCTGCGCACGCCTTTGTAGTCTTGTGCCACGCTGAAGGCCGAGACGCGGACGGTGAAGCTGCCGTCACCCTGATCGGACAAGATGCGCACCGAAAACTTTTCGTCGCCGTCCTCGATGTTGCCGTTGACGCGGAGGGCCGCATTGGGTCCCGCGTGTAGCAAGAGTTTTCCCGAACCATTGACACTGGCCAGCACCGGCGGCACCGGCGGGCAGGTGTAATCGAAGTCGAGTAAAACGCCGCCGGCGAGCGGGAATTTGTATGTCTTCTTGGCGGGCCAGAAGCCGACGGTCAACTGGGCGAACAGGCTGGCCTCAAGTTTGCCGCTGAGATTGAAGATGCACGAGGGCCGGTCGAACGGAATGTCGTCGACGTAAACCTTATGGTCGCTGGGCGTCTGGTCGTTCAGCGATGCTCCGATGGTCGCGTACAACCCGCCGTTGACCGTCGCCGACGCGATGACGATGTCGATCCCGCCACCCGCTTCGACGTTGGCCTTGAGCGTCACTTGCGGAACGACCGAGCCGGAGCCGTCCGGGTTGGCGGTGGTGCTGGCGTAGAAGCCGCGGGTGAAGATGTATTCGGGATGACCGGTGTTCGCTTCAAACTCGCGGAAGCCGCGCGTGTCGAAGCCAAAAGCGAAGTCGAAGCGAGTCGATACGCCGCCGGCCAGACGCACGCCGAGCGGGCCGATCAAGTTAAAGAACTTGTCGATGTGGTACGAGAAGTCGAGCGGCGGCGGATCGAAGAAGAACAGCGGCACGTCCTTGCCCATGAACAAACCCATCGCCGACGACGGCCGATCCAGAATGGGGAACGAGAAGATCGGCGGCTGCTTCGAGATGCCGGAGCTACCGGGCTGGTCCTTCATGTAGGTCTTGGTGAAGTTAAGGGCGAAGCTGGACAGGCCGGGGTTGGAGCCGGCCAGTGCGGTCAATTGCGATTCGATCGATCCGAGGATGCTGCTGTCCGAGATTTTGATGCTCGTGAGATCGGTCAGGCTGCGAACGTCGGTGGCGCCGAAGTTGAAGCCCGTGCCGAGATTCAGCCAGACGTTGTTCGGCGCCGGGTTGACGGCCGGGTTGGTGTTGAAGCCGTTGATCAGCGTGTCGATGTTGTCGATCGTGCGCAGGAACGCGCCGAATGACCCTTCGAGATAGCCAAACTTCTTGGCCAGGTCGAGGATCGTGACTTGGTAGTCGCCGCTCGGATCGTTCGGGATCGGTGAGCCCAGGCCGGTCGAGATGAGGATGCTTTTGGGGATGTCCGATAGGCCAGGGATGCGCTCCCGCAACACGTTTAGAATCGGACGCACGGGCGAAATGATGTCGTTAAATGTGTTGATCAGCGGGCGGACGAACCTATTGAGGTACTGGCCCAGGTTGATCTGCGGCGAGGTGAAGCTGATCTGCGGGACGCCGCCGAAGTTGGTCTTGCCCGTCGTCGTGTCGACGTTCGCGAAGGCCCAGTCGAGGTTGAAGTTGGTTTTAATTTGCGGGAAGTCCGCGCTGCCGAGATCGGCCGTCAGTGCCAGCCGCACGGCCGCGTTGCCGGTGAACTTGGCCGAGATCACCTTGGACAAGTCGAGGCTGCCGTCGTTCAACTGGTTGGCTGTGAGCTTGCCGGTGTTGTTCGGGTCGGTGAGTTGCACGGTGAAGTTGGCGTCGAACTGCGTCGGCGTCGCCGTGTTGTCGTTGGCGATAATCCGCAGCAGGCCGAGCTTGCCCGTGGCGTTGAAGCCGGGCAACATCACCTTAGCCGTCACCGACATGTCGTTGGTCGGCGAAGTGTCGAAATAGAAGCCGTCGGTCTTGTTGACGCCGAAGCCCAAGTTGACGGTGTACCCCAGCTGCACAGCGACGGTCGCCGGCTGATTGACCGACAGGCCGATGCCCGGCAGGCCGATGTCGAAGTTGATTGGCGCGCTGATGACTTTCATCGACTGCGCCAGCTTGAGCCGGAAGCGCACGTCGGTGGCGGTGTTCGATTCGATGCTGACGTCGTTGACGTCGATCTTGCTGTCGTTATTAAGGTCGCCGAGGATGCCGAGGCCTGGGCTGGGGCCGAGCAGATCGAAGAGCGTGCTTTGTACGCCGGAGACCGTCAGTCCGGTTTGCAACTGCGGAATGACGGAGGAGCGAATGTCGCCGATGAATTGGGCGGCCGTTTGCAGCTTGTTGCCCACGAGCGGCAGATTGACGCCGAACACCCGGCCATTCATCGCGCCTTGCAGCACGGCGAGCAGTTTGTCGAGCCCGGCGATCAGGTTGTCGAGATTGAACGTCGTGAAGCTGTTGATGAGGTTCTCGACGTTGTAAGCGGCGATCTTGAAGCTCGACACGCTCATTTCCGATACGGCCAGCGGGTCATCGACGCCGGTCTTGCCCGCCTGGTTAGCGGCACCGGTGTGGTGGATCGGCGCGGCCACGTTGAAGTTGGTGTCGATGGCGGCGATGTTCTGCAACTGGCCGGCAATTGATACCCACGCTTCGTTCGACTGCAACTGGGCCGGGTCGGCATTCACATCCGGCGTGGCAGCGCCATTGCGCAGCGGCACTACGGCCTGAGCGGTCCCGGTGAAGTTGCCGCCGATCAGGTTGCCGAAGTTGGCGGCGGCGACGTTCGCGGCGATTTCACCGAAGGTCAGTTTGCCGTCGGCGTTGCCGCCGTCCTTAAGGTCGACGTTGAGCCCCGCGGTGATAAGAGCGCGGGCCTTGATGACGTTGACCGACGCCAGCCCGGCGACGCTCACGTTGAAGTCCACCGGCTGGCCTTCGCTGGCGTCCAACACGGCGTTGTTGTTCAGGTCGTAACCCGCGTTGGCCGTGGCGGTGATGCGGATCTCGTTAGTGCCGGCGGTCCCCAGGAAGATGCGATCGGCGAAGTCGATGTTGCCGCCGGTGCGGATACCGAAGATGACATCGACGTCCGCTTGCCCGGCCAGCACCACAGTGCCGGTACCGGTGGCCGCGACCAGCGATCCGAGCGTCGAGCCCAGTGCACTCTTGAGGTCCAATTGGAACGGCAACGGCTGGCTGAACGTCTTGCCATAGGTGAGCTTGATCACCACGTCGCCGTTGTTGACCGTTGCGCTGACGTTCGACACGCCACTCAAGCCGCTCAAATAATCCGTAAGCGCCTTGAGTCCGCCGGCCTGTGCCGAACTGGGCGTCGGCACCTTTGCGGCGAACGCTTGTCCGAACGCGATCACGTCGGACAGAGACTTGTTGATGATTGGCAGCGGCGTGTCCAGGACGCCGCCGCCGCTGAGATCGTCCAGCTTCTGAGCGATCGCCAGAATGGCGTTAATGATCATCTCGGGCGTCAGGTTCGAGAAATCGGTGTACGCGCTCAGGCCGTTGAAGCGAATGCGGCTGGGCAGTTGGGCCAGCTCGCTGACGGACTTGAACCGGCCGCGAAACGCCGGGTCGGCATCGTTGGGGTCGAGCGACATCGTCAACGGCGGCAGCGTGTTGCCGACGCCCAGGCTCGGCGTGATCTTCAACCCATCGATCTTGACGCTGAAATCAACGTTCGAGGCGAAGGCGTTCGCCAGCTCGGCCGGCCGCAACTCCGCGGGCGTGATGCGGCCATCCTTCGATGCACTGGCTTCGAGCAGGTTGATGTCTACCTTGCCCGTCAGGCTGACGCCCTTGTTCAGCGGCACGGCCGTGTTCTCGGCCAGGTTCACATTCAAGAACCCGATGGTCCCCGTTACCGTGGGATCGTCGATCGCCGCCGTCACGTTGAACGTGATCTCCGGGTTGGCGTCGGCCACCAGGAAAAAGCGGCTTGTGTCGTCCGGCAGCGTCGGGTTTAGCATCATGCCGAGGGTGAAGCTGAACTTCGGATCGATCGACAAATTGACCATGCCGCCCGCCGAGAGGTTTAATCCCGGAATGCCCGCCTCGAGGTTGAGCGGCAGGGAATACGAGAGAGCAGCCGGGTCGAGCGTCAGCTTGAACCGCAGGTCCATGTCGTTGCCGGAGCCGGTCGCGGTCAGGTTGAAGTCTTCGAGGGTGACGCCGGTGACTTGCGAGAGGAACTTGATCAGGTCCTGAATCGTCATCGTGTCGAGATTCAGTTCCTTGGCATCGAGGATGAAGCCCAGGGCGGCGCGGAGGGAGTGGCCGAGCCCGCCCGAACGGACGAATTGGAAGCTCGGGTTCGACCCGGGCGCAACGGCAGCGGTAATCGTGATCGAGTCGATGCCAAAGCCATCAACAATGCCGGTCTGCGGAGCGTTGCTGGCGTCGAGGTACTTGACCGTGTCGCCGATGACCACGCCTTCGTGCTGGATGTTGAAATCTTGGAAGGCGATGGCGAAACGGCTGTTCTCGAACGGCGACACAAACACGACGTTGGCCGGCGCGATGGGGAGCGAATCGACCGGCTTGCCGTTGATGATGTCGGCCACGCTGCCGGGGACGATGCCGAGTTGGGTGGCGAAGATGTCGAGCTGGGCCAGTTGCGGAATGAAGTTGGCGACGTCGTTGATCCCGGCGATGATCTTGGAGGCGGAGCCTTTCAGAAAGTTGACCAGATTGCCGCCGGTAGCGCCCGAGGTCGATTGTTTGAAAGTGTCCGCGTCGCGCAGATCGTCGTAGGTCAGCGTTATCGACGCCGTGCCCTTGAGATCGACCGGCGGCGGGCTTCCCTCTTTGGCGGATTGAACGGTGACGCCGGCGATGAACACAACGTTGCCGGCGGTCGAACCGCGGACGATCTTGGCCTCCGCCAGCTTGCCAAGCGGGCTGTCTTCCATTTCGAAGCTGCGAATCTTGCCGTCGGTACTCTTGTCGATCGGATCCGGGCCCGGCTCGTGCAGGTCGAGCGTGACCTTGGTACCCGCGTCCCAGGTGAGCTTACCGTTGGCAAAGTTGCTGCCGAGCAAACCGACCCGCCCCTGGGCCGTGAGCCCGCCGGTGATCGTGAGATTCGAGACGGTGATTTCTGGTTCGCCGTTGCCCTCGGCGTCGATGAAGTAGCCTTCGTTGTCCACGCCGATCTTGATGTGCAGGGCCACGTCGGCCTTGGCTTTGGCCGAGCCGGTGACGTGCACGCCGTCGCGATCCGGCACCGAAATCTGAACAGTCCCGTCCAGCGACGACTTCACCTGGATGTCGAACTGCGTCAGCTTGTTGTCTTGAGTGAACGTGACGTTGCCGGGGATGTTGTCGAGGGCGTCGAGCCGGTCGCGAAGTTCCTGCAGCGTCTTGATTGTGGTGTTCATGTCGGCGAGGTTTAGCGGATTGGCGTTGAGTTCGAAGAAGCGGCGTAAGAGTCCCTGCCCTTCTAAGCCGTCGTCGTCGCCGTTTAGCATCGATCCCAGTGAGCCGCCGATCACCGGCAACCGCATTCCGAATAGGCTGGAGTCGCCGAATGTTTTGGAGCGGTTTGCCAGATCGATGAACGCGTTGCGCATCATCAGCAGGTCGCTGGTCTGGCCCTTGGTCAGGTTGTTCTTTGACTCTTCGTTCACACCGGGCAGGATGGTCATGAGCTTGCCGGCTCGGCCCAAGTAGACCGTGTTCGTGGCGTCATCGACTACGAACGTGTCGATCGACCCGTCGAGTTGAAACCGGTCGTTGCCGTTGTTGCCGAAGAAGGACATGACGATGGATGGTACGCCGTAGGTCGTGTCGATAATTAGCGTGTCGTCGCCCTCGCCGGCGGAGATGCTGAAGTCTGTCACGAGGCTGGTGGGGATCGACTCGGTGACGACGACGTTGGTGCTGGTGTTTTTGAAGGTGATCTTCGTCAGCCGCGCGTTGTCCGGGTCGATGGAGATGGTGATCAAGTCGTTTTCGTCGTCGCCCCCGGCCGTGACGAAGAATGACTCTGTCAACTTGTCCTTGGCGTTGGCCACGGTCCAGGCGCCGCGGCCGAGCGTCGCCGCGTAGAGCACGTCGTCTGTCTTGTCGTAATGGAGGTCACTCACGGTCACGGCCGGCAGTTTGCGGCCGAAGCGGTCCCAGCTTGAGTCGACGTCGGAGGACAGTTCCGGATCGATGTTGCGGAACACGCCGTCGTTGCCGCCGACCAGCAGCACCGACTTGTCCACGCCCGGAGAGACGTTGAAGCGGACCTGCTCCAGCGACGTCGCGGCGGTCAGCCCGTTGTGCAAGTCGCCGGTGATGTCCATGATGGACACCAGGTTCGGAACGCCACTACTATTGACGTCGATCCCCAGCCGTCGGACATGCGGCCGGTTGTCGGCGTCGGTGGACAACACGTACAGCACATGCCAGTCGTGTTGCGAGATGATGATCTTCGAGATCCGGCCGCCGTTGTAACCGGCCAACTTCTGCAGCGAATTGCCCATGTTCCCGCGGACGAAGAGGGCGTGCTGGCCGTCCTCGGTCGTGGCGCCGACCACCAAGAGCTGCGTTTTTCCGGGAGCCCCGTACGCCAGCGCGGTGGTCGTGCCGACTTCGCCGCCATCAATCTTGGTGAAGCTGTCGCCGCCGAGCCAGGACTCGAGCACCATGCGATCCGTCGCCAACACCAGCCCGAAGTTGTTGGTCGGGTTAATCTCGAATTGAGGCGTGATCGGAATGGCGCCGTAAATCACCGCGGCTTCATCGCTGCGCAGGTCGATCAGCGCGTTCGGGTCCGATTCCGTCGGCGCGGCGACGCTCATTTCCAGGATTAGCTGGTTAGTGATGACGTTCGACGCGTTTCGCGTCTCGCGGCGGAAGTTGGCGAGCCGCTCACCGCCGAAATAGTAGATCGGCTGATTGGGCGTCAAGTTACTGACGCGGACCACGCTGCCTTTGCCGGGTTCGAGGCTCTTCCACAACGGATACGCCGACGTTCCGCTGGGACTTTGAACGGCGACGCCGACGTCAAAGGCGCCGCCCAGGAGCACGTTGTTGGTGCTGTCGTAGGCAATGGAATGAAACTCGGTGTTGGCCAAGTTGCCGTGCACGGACGACCAGAAGCGGCCGAGCGACGTGTCGGCATTGTTCAGCCGATAAATGCCGCCGGCGTCGCCTTCGAGCAGATGACCGTTGGAGAAGGTCAGCACCCGCGAATCGCGGTGCGGCGCCGAGTTGCCGGCGCCCTTGTGGGTCACCACCTCCCATTGGCCGTTCGCCGCTTTGCCGGCGTCACCCCGGAAGATGCGGCCCGAGTACGAAAGTGCGTTGCTGGCGTTGGGAAGTACAAAGGTTTTGCCGTTCAGCGTGGCGACGCGGTCTTCGGGGCCCGGCTGGGTGTCGCCCCCGACAAAGACGACGTTCGGGTTCACCGGATCGGCCGCGATGGAAAAAGCGAAGAGGCTTCGACCCGCGGGGTTAGTCCCGAAAAAGGTCGGCGTCAACTCGTTGGCCTCACGGTCGAAGTCGCCATCAAGGTCATTCCATACGTCCTCGGTGGTGCCGGGCACGTCCATCTTGGTCCAGGTCGCGCCGAAGTTGGTGGAGCGATAGACTTCAGGCTCTAGGAAATTGATGCCGACAACTCCGGCATAGAGCACGTTGTTGAACCCGGTGCGGTGCAGCGCTAGCTTGGTGCGAAGATTAGTTGAGGGAAGGGCCGACGCGCCGCTGCCGTTGATCGCCGTCCAGGTCGCGCCATAGTCGCCGGACTTGAACACGCCCTTGCCCGCCACGCCGGCGTAGTACACGCCCCCACTCATGGGATCGTCGATGAGATCGGTGATGAAACTGGAGGTTGAGGCAGGGTCGGGGTCGAGGGCCGTCGTCAACCGGGTAAACGTGGCGCCGCCGTCCTTGCTCATGGCCAGGTACTTGGGCGTCGCTACCAGGACGGAACGAGTGACGCTGTCGGGCAGAGTCACGGGCAGAATCGACACCACCGTCTTGCCGTCGATGGCCGGATCTCGCAGCAGCGTCCAATGGGCGCCGGCGTCAGTCGATTTCAACAATCCAACGGCGCCGCCGCCCCGCTGGCTGGCGTCGGCGACATTGCCGGTGCCGGCATAGATCGTCAGGAACGAACTGTCGCTGCGATCAAAGGCGAGCGCACTAATGGCCAGCGAAGGGAACTGGTCGGTCGTCGTCGTCCAGGTGGGTCGGGCCACGGAGGAGTCCGCCGTCTGCCACACGCCGCCGTTCGCCGTGCCGATGTACACGATGTTGGTGTTGGGCACAGACACGATCGCCGTGACAGCCCCGGAAGCGGGATTGGTCACCGCCGGCGAACCGGCCACCGAGATGCCCTGCACGTAGTCGTTGCCGCTGATCGGCCCCGGCCCGGCGGGTTGCCACAAGGCGTTGATCGTGACGATCGACGCCGGTGCCAGGCGGGTCTCCAGCGGCTCCATGACCAGACGATTCCAACTACGGCGAAAGCGCAACATATTGCCAGCACGACGGTAACGCATAATCGCAACCTCCTCGGACAACGCGCGAAGGAGCGGATTCGCGAAATGTCTCTAAAGGACAGTGCGACAAAAGAGGACGAAACCCCCAATTCGGACGCCAGTTTTTCGGCGGCGCGTCGGCAGGCGGCAATTGCTGCCGCCCTCTGGCCGCCTCACCGCCCCTGCCCGTCGCTTCGTAGAGTTGCACTAAACTACTAAAGGTAGCGGACAGCGAAAGTGGCAAACGGATGATCCGGCCCTTGGTCGGCCGGCAAACTCTCATTAACTTGCCGCGACGGCGTTTCGGCCTCGTCGAGCCGATCGGTGTGCCGGCAGAGCCGCGACAGTTCGATCATACTGCCCAACGTGGCAAAATGCCGGGGGGCCGTGCCGGGCTTACTGGCATGCTATCGCCTGTCGCAAGTACGGCTCACTACTTGGTGCGCGTCATGTGGGCAATGATGAGACGAGGCACTATTTGGCAAGAGAAGTTGACGCGGGCGGCTTAACACTCAACCGACTCGCCAGGGCCGATGATCGGGCGAATGTGAGCGTGGTTTTCGCCACAAATGCCCCGCCGCACAGGGGTGAGGGGCATTTGTGGTGAAAACCACGCCTTGAGAGACAAACAGGAGGGAATTGACCGACTCCACGTCAAGATCGAGAGCGGGACCAAGGTTGCATCCCGGGGTCCGACATGGCGCATTGCGACGCCGCCGGTGTGAATGGGAGCAACCGCATATTATCTCATGGCGCTCCGCGCAGGCGGATGATGCCGAATGGATGTCTGGGAAGTCCCGTACTCGTCTTGCTCTGGTCTTGACATCGGTCTCCTCATGGATGTCGGACCGGAGCGCGCAAGGACCGACGAGGTTGTTGGTGGCGGGCAGGATGCCGGACCGGCAGGGGCAGGGGCAGGGGCAGGTCAATCGCAGCCGAGATTGGATGAAACTGCCGTGAAATAGGTTCGTTACCTACTGCCTCAAATCGACCCGCCAAACCGCACGCGGAACTGGATGAAGTCGCTGGCAGCGACAGCACCGTCGTTGTCGAAATCGAAGGTCGGGTTGTTTCCACCTAGCGCCAGGCGGAACTGAATGAAGTCGTTGGCGGCTACCGTACCGTCGCCGTCGTCGTCGCCGAAAAGGCGGAAAATGTTGGTCGGTGGACTGGGCGATTGTGCGGATGCCAGTACGAAGTCGTTGCCCGCTGTGCCATTGCCGTCGCCATCGAGATTGGTGATTTGTGACGCCAGGGCTGTGAGAGTGTACCGGCCATCGGCGAGCGAGCCAGATTCAAACGGGACTCCGCCCGTGAATGTCAGCGTAACGACGTTGCCGCTGGGCACGGCATTCAGAGATACCATGGCGTTGTCGGATTGCCGTTTGAGTTGAAAGCCATCGGCGGCGCTCATTGGCAATGTCGGCGGTTGGTCAAACGTGATTGTCAACGAAGTGATCCGTGATCGTTGCGCCGAGCCGTCGTCGATCTGAACGGATGTGATCTTGGCCAGTAGTGTTTGGACCTCGAACGCGCCGATATCCGTGCCGCCGATGCTGCGCGGAAAACCGATGCCGCGCTGGTCGAAAGCCGATCCTGATGTATTGGCTCCCGTGTTAATCGCCGGGCTTCCGGGCAGCAGGGCGTGCGTCATGGTTGGGCCGCCATTGTTCGCCAAGGCAGCCAGCAACGGCGCTTTGCCCAAGTTCGCTGTTGTGGACGAATCGGGTGTAAATGTCGTTACACCCGCGGCCGATCCGATCAGACTATGCAATGTTGTGACGGCACCAGGCGTGTACAGGTCGGGGCCGACAACGGTTGCGGTATTGCCCGAGACGATGCTGCTTTCCAGATCGATGCTTCCCGAGCCGAGCTTGCTGGCGATGCCGCCGCCCGTGGCCGCGGAGTTATTGGTGATAGTGCAGTTCTGAAACTCGGGGAACGCGCCGGCATGGGTGAACAGGACGCCGCCGCCCATGCCGCTTGATGCTGTGTTGCCGGAGATGGTGCTGTTGCGGAACGAGGAAAACAACAGCGATGTCTGCTCGATGCCGCCGCCGCCCGTCGAACCCGTGGCGGTGTTTCCCGTGATGGCGCAGGAATCAACGGTGAGGAATCCATAGATACTTATTCCACCGCCATGGGAGGCCGTGTTACCCGAGATGGTGCACTGTGTCAGAACGGCGGTGCCATTAATGCGAATGGCGCTCGCACCGCCGCTATTAAGTGTGAAGAGGCAGTTGGTGGCGGTCAGCTTGCCCACGATATCCACCCCGGCGCCGAGTTGGGTCGCCTTGTTGCCGGAGATGACGCAATTGGTCAGATTGAGATTGTTGAATGCCGCATAGATGCCGCCGCCCGTGGTGGCCGAGCCGCCGGTGACCGTTAAATTCTCAATGGTGAAGGTCGAGTTGTTCGGCGCGGTCTTCATGCTGAAAACTCGGCTGGCGTTGTTAGCGTTGATGGTGACAAGTCCCGTACCGAGGCCAATGACCGTGGCGGCTTCGGAAAAAGCAATTTCCCCCAGCGACAGAATGATCGCTTGCGTCGAGACAAACACCGCAGCGTCAAACGTGATCGTGTCGTTGCCGAAGTTGCTATTGGCGATGAAGACAGCTTCGCGAAGACTTAAATCACCCTTGGCAAAGTTGCCGTCGTTTTCGTCGGCCAGCACATCCACGATAATCGTGAGCGGTTGATCCTCCACAGCACCAATGTCGGCCGCCGCGCCAAACACACGCCCAAGGCCGCGCTGGTCTTTCGTCATTCCAACGGCATTGCTACCGGCATCGATGGCAGGGCTGCCCGGCAGTAGTAGATGCGTCTGCGTTGGCCCGCCAAAACTGCCGAGCGCCGACAACTTGGCATCCAACGGTGTGGTCGACGTCCCCGTCTTGTTGTTCGCGCCGACGATTGTAATCAGGCCCGCGTTGGCCACGCCGATCAGGCTGTTGTTCGCGAACACAGTGCCCAGGGCCACATTGAAATCGATGTCGGGTCCGCCCGTTCCACTATTTTTCGCGACGATGGAGCTTTGCAGCGTGACATCGCCTTGACCACCGAAGCGACCGATGCCACCGCCGTTATTCGCGCTCGTGTTCTGCGTGATCGTCGAGTTTTGCACCACGAGGTTGCCGCGGAAGTTGAGGGCAATGCCGCCACCCTGGAGGGCAGCGCTGTTTCCCGAGATAGTGCTGTTGCGCAGGACAATTGGCGAGTATGTGGCATTGAAGAAGTAAATCCCACCGCCTTGGCCGCCGCCTCCGACTCCGGTAGTCTTGTTGCCGGAAATCGTGCTATCAGTGATGCTGAACGAGCTGCGCGAGAAGAAATAGATGCCGCCGCCGTAACTCGCTGCGGTATTGTTGGCGACGGTGCAGCGCTCCATGATCAATGTGCCGACGTTGACCGCAATCGCGCCGCCGCCGATCGTCGCACTGTTGCCGGTCAACACGCAGTCACGAATGACCGTGGTTTGCACGCCGGCCTCAATCGCCCCGCCGCGGCTGGCTTTCCCTCCAGTCAACGTCAGACCGGAAAACACGGCATCCGGACCTGGAGTTGTGAAACCAACATCGAATAGCCCATTGGTGTTATTGCCGGTGATGGTCAGCAATCCCGCACCGGGACCCTGAATCTCCAGAAAGTCGAACACCGAGATGGAGCCTGTGCTGAGCGCAATCGTCTGCTTCGTGGAAAACAGTGTGGGATCAAAACGAATGAGATCCGCGCTGTTCGCGCTGGAGTTCGCATTCGAAATGGCGAGTCGCAACGAACCCGTTCCGCTGTCGTTGGTGTTGGTGACCATGATGACTTTGGCCGTCTCGTAGGCACCGATGTCGGGAATTGATCCGACCGTTCGGAGATACGGCATGCCGCGCTGGTCACTGGTCAAACTGGCGGGATTGCTGCCTTTGTCCACGGCCGGGCTGCCGACCAATAGAGCGTGGGTCGCCGTTGTCCCGCCGTTGATTTGCAAAGGTCCGAGTTTCAGATTCGTGCTGAACGGCAAATTGTTCGCCCCGGTGAGCGTAAACCCGCTGGAGCTGCCGATGGCGCTGTTGTTGACATTGACTTTGCCAACGCTGCTGCGGATGTCAGGACCTAGCGCGGCTGCGTTTCCCGAGACAATCGTGCTGGTCACGTCGATCGTCGCCTTGTTTGAACTACTGAGTATGCCGCCACCCTGATCGCTAGCCGCATTGCCGATAATGGTGCTGTTTTGAATGACGAGCGTGCCGGCGAAATCATAAGACAGGCATATTCCGCCGCCAAACTGGGTCGTGTTGCCGGAAATCGTGCTGTTGCGGATGGTGGCGATGCCCGTCCCGGTGATCTGCGCGAGAGTAATGCCGCCGCCGGTATTGGAAGAACTATTCCCGGTGACCGCTGAGTTCTCCATCAAGAAATAGCTGCGGGCATAGATTCCGCCGCCTTGGAAGCTGGTGTTGCCGGAGACCGTGCAGCGGTTGAGCATGATCTTGCTGCCGCCGATGCCGACTTCGCCGATCGCGCCGCCGGCATTGGAGGCCGAGTTGTTGGTGAATTGACAATCGGTGGCGATCAGCGATCCTTTGTCGACACGGATGGCGCCGCCGAAGCCGGCCGTCGCCTGGTTGGCGGTCAATACACACTTCGTCAAAGTCAGGTTTGTGTTGCCCGCGTTGATCGCGCCGCTCGAGGATGCGATCTTGCCGCCGGTCAGCCGCAAACCGGTCAGGTTAATGGCCGTGCCATCCGCGGCCGAAGTGAGACTCAGAACGCGGCCCTTCTGGTTGGCGTCGATCGTCAATGGATAAGTGTCGGGCCAGGTCACGCTCACCGGCCCGGTAATAGACAACTCGCCAAACGTCAACACTGTCTTGCCGACGAATTGAAATGCGACGGTGTCGAAGGTGACGGTGTCAGGCGTGCTGACGAATTGATTCGCCAGGAACAGCGCCTCCCGCAGGCTCAGGTCGCCCTTGGCGAAGTTGCCATCGTTTTCGTCCGTCGGTTGATCGACGATGAAAGTCTCCGGGTTGAGTTCCACCGCACCAATGTCGGCTGCCGCACCTGTCACGCGATTGAGGCCGCGTTGATCGAACGCCAACGCGGCCGGGTTGCTGCCTTTGTCAAGGGCCGGGCTTCCATTCAAGGGTGCATGAGTCTGCGTTGGCCCGCCGTTGTTGGCGAGCGGGCCGAGTTTGGCATCGAGCGGAACGGCCTTCGTGCCGGTGAGATTACCGGTACCGGTCAGCGTGAAGTTCCCCACGTCGGCCACGCCGATCAAGTTGTTGTCGCCGGGGATATTGCCACTCCCGCCGGAGCTGAAGAACATGTCCGCCGAGTTGGCGTTGGTGTTGCCCGCGATGATGGTGCTGTTGAGCGTGAACACACCTGCCAGGTTTATGCGGGCGATGCCACCGCCGTTAGTTCCCGCTGAATTGCCGGTGATGGTACAGTTTTGGAACGTCATCGCGCCGCTGGAACTGACCAGGCAAACGGCTCCACCGTTGGCCACCGGCGCCTTGTTCGCCGAAAGTGTGCTGTTGCTGATCAGAAACTTCGACGCTGCGTTAAAAACGTAGATCGCGCCACCTCCTCCATTCGCGCTCAACGAGTTGGCGGTGTTGCCCGACAACGTGC
>JANNLP010000780.1:0-3608 GCA_031396905.1 Gemmataceae bacterium | reverse complement strand
AGTTCGACGATGCGGCCAAAGTCTCCCAACTCGACGTTCGGCTCCGCGTTTTCTTCACAATCACGATGCCTCTTGCGGTTGATCCAAAGGTAGTCGCAACACGCGTGCGCGCTTGGGACTCAATAGAGATCGCCTATGTGGAGTCAAATGCGGCCAATCAGTCAAAAGTGCGCATCAGCGACGAGTATCGCTACAGCGCGACGCAGGGATATCTCAACGCAGCGCCCGAGGGCATTGATGCTCGTTGGGCATGGCTCCAGACCACTGGATGCGGCGTCGGTTTCGTCGACATCGAGCAGGGTTGGACGTTCGAACACGAAGATTTGAAGGACGCCAAGATCGACTGCATATCTGGGATCAACAAGGATTATCACGGACACGGCACAGCCGTTCTGGGAATTGTTATGGCAAGGAGAAACAGGGTCGGCGGTGTCGGAATTGCGTACGACGCCACGGCGCGAGCGGTTTCTGAATGGCGAACTAATACGAGATTTAGCACGGCCGATGCGATCGTCTATGCCGCTTCGAAGATGCGGGCAGGCGATGTACTGCTGCTGGAATCGCAGTTCGAATTTCCTTCCAAGCCGCGGATAGGATATCCCGTAGAAATCGAAGAAGTCCGGCATGGCCTGGGAGTGGTCTTCGCAGCGATTCAGAGTGCGACGAATCGAGGGATTGTCGTCATTGAACCCGCTGGCAACGGTGACGCAACTATTCAAGTGGATTTGGACCGTTATGAAGATGTGCCGAACAATTTCCCTCTTAACCGAAATGGCACGGCTTTGGTTGATTCAGGCGCCATCATGGTCGGAAGCGCGCACGCCAACAGCCGCGTCCGCAATCTCGATTGCCCCACAAACTTCGGCAGCCGGATCGATTGCTTTGCATGGGGCAACAACATACTCACATGCGGCAACGGCGGTCAAGGAATAAGCACGACGGAATATACGACACTGTTCCCGTTTAACAGCACGTCTGGCGCTTCGGCAATCATAGCAGGCGCGGCAGTACTGGTGCAGGCCTGGAGGCAGAAGCTTGGTCGCCCCAGATACACGCCGAATCAACTTCGGTGTGTTCTAAGCCACCCAAGCTTCAACACTCCAAGCAGCGACCCACGAATTGATCTGGTCGGCGTCATGCCGAACCTGCGGAAAATTATGGCCTGTCAATCCACGCCTTGAGGTCCGAAAACGGTCCAGAAAACGAACCACTTTTGTTACCAGTGGGCGCGGTCCCAGGGATGCGGAAAAGTTCGTAAAGTTTTGAACGCGGACTATCGCCCGACACAACGAGTTCGATGCTATCGGCCGGCGCGAAATTGAACGTGGGAAATTTGGTCGCGTCAATACATCCACAGTGACAGTATCTATCGTGGATGACATGGTAACACGGCCTGCCGGGGCCGCAGTTCACCCGGCATGAGTTAAGGGTAGAGCTATTTCCGCACATGCACTCGGAGGGCGGCCGACGGTCAGCGGGAACGAATGACTGACCGCTGTTTGGCTGCTGAGATCCTGCGTACGCACCGACGCCGCCGACGTAACCGCACGGGCTTGCACAGCCAGTTGTGCAACTTGGCGCGCACGATGCCGAAGTGTAACAACAGTTGCCACACGATCTTCCGCGCCTGCCTGCGGCGTCTGAGTTATTCACGAAGATGAGAGCTGCGAAAACCGAGATACTCGACAGGGTAGCAATGCGCATGGGAGGGGCCTCCGAAAAGGGTTGGGTCGCGGGCGATATCGTGACAGGGCAGATGCTAATATGGTGAATCTAAGTAGTCAAGGAAAAATATGAAAAATTGCCATATTCTTCCCAATTGAGCGCATCGTTCTGAAGACTCGACCGTACGAAGTATCGCTTTTATCGCCTTTGCCCAACCCGCAATCTTTGCCACCCGGCCGCGATGTTTTTCCTGACGAATCCAAGAAAAAACCATCGCCTTTCTTGCCGCCGGATGTTAACGGAATAGTCTAATCACCACGCGGAAGGTCCGTACCTCGCCGCGAATTCCTTTCACACGTCCGAGGGTTGGGTCATGAACAGCATGACGGCGGAAGTGGATTTCATTGAGGAGCTTCGGCTCCGGTGCTGGGCGCGGGAACATTACGTTTCCGCGGAGCGGCGTGAAAACGCATGGCATCCCGTCGTGATCGACGAGATGAGCCGCAAAGACCGCGAACTGTCGACCGCTTACGCAATGACGGCCTGACACGGACTGCAATGATCGCCACAAAGACGCGCGGCAAAAGCCGCGCGTTTTTTTGTCGAAATGGAGCTGCAACCACGAAAGACACGAAAAACACGAATCGAAAACAACTGTAGCCTGTTCCTCTTTCGTGTATTTCGTGTCGTTCGTAGTCAAGGATTCTTGAATCAAACCACTCGGAGCTACTGATGGGTTTTCTTTCCGGCCGCGTTTCCTTCGCACGCTACCGCGTTCGCGGCCGGTCGCCGGGCACCTTCGGGTTGAAGCACTTGGAGAAACTCGCCGACCACGCGGCCGGCACGCAGAAGATTGCCAACGCCGATGGCGTCGAAGTGGGGTGGACCGCCGGCGATCATGTTTTCGACACCGAATTCGATCTCGCCAAGAATGTCGTTAATGATGCCTTAGCCTTTGGCTTCCGAATGGATAGCGAGCGGATTCCCGCCGATCTCAAGCGCGCGTATTACCAGATCGAACTCAAAGCCCTCACCAAGGACAACCCAAGCGGCTTTCCCAGCGGCAAGCAAAAGCGCGAAGCCAAAGAAGCGGCACGCGAACGATTCGAACAGGAAAGCAAGGATGGCCGATACATCCGCCGCAAGGTCGTAGACCTGTTATGGGATGGGCCATCCAATGAGTTGTTGGTTTCCGCACCAGCACTTGCCGTGCTGGATCGGCTGTATCCCTTGTTTCAAGAAACCTTCAGCGCGAGCTTCGAGCCGATCACGGCCGGTTCGCTGGCATTCGACTTGGCCGAGCCTCGACAACAATCACGCAATGTGGACGACGCCCGGCCATCGCCGTTCGTCCCTGGCCAGGGAGGCGGCGAAGTCGCGTGGATCCCCGACGAGACCAGCCGCGACTTTCTCGGCAACGAATTTTTGTTCTGGCTCTGGTATCTCACCGAACATGAACAAGAGACAATCAAACTCTCCGACAATTCCGAAGTCGCCGTGATGCTGGCTCGGACGTTGTCGCTGGAAGACCCGCGTGGCCAAACTGGCCGCGGCACCATGTCCAGTGAAGGCCCGAGCCGGTTGCCCGAGGCGAAACGAGCCGTGCAAGCCGGCAAGCTGCCACGCAAAGCCGGGCTGACCCTGGTTCGACATGACGATCAATATGAACTTGCATTGTCCGCGGAATCACTGGCGGTCAACGCTGCCAAACTGCCGGCCTCCGATGGTGAAAGCGATCAAGCCCGCCGCGAGGAACGCATCACCAAGATTCGCCATATGATCGAAACGCTCGACCTGATGTACGACTCGTTTGGCCAACACCGCCTGAGCGAAGGTTGGAGCAAAGACCTCAACAAGATGCAGAAATGGCTGCGCGGAAAAGAACAGTAAGTCATGCCCGATCAAACTTGATCACGGCAATGGTTCGAACTGGTGGGTCTCGC
>JANNLP010000710.1:0-11047 GCA_031396905.1 Gemmataceae bacterium | reverse complement strand
GCGGCAGCTTGTTGCCGCTCGAGAACCCGCCCATGAGGTCGCGCAGCTGCTGGCCCTCGAGGTACTCGAGCACCATGAACGGCACGCCCTCGTACTCGTCGACCTCGTAGATGATGACGATGTTGTCGTGATTGCACTGCGCGGTCGCGCCACCGGCAAAGGCTCTGGCTCGGTCACCACCAAAGGAGGTGCAACAGTTGACTATGCTGGTGCCGGCGCGAAAGGGACAACGGGCGGCGGGACCAACGTTGGTGTTGGTCGCGGTGCAGTTAAGGTCACGGGACCCGACGGTCAAACATATTATCGTGCAGGCCAGGGCGGTGCAGCTCAAGGCCCAGGCGGCAATACTGTTGCAAGTCGCACGGGCGCGGCGGCGACAACCGGACCGCAAGGCACGGGTGCCGCGGCTTGGCACGGCGCGGCGGCTTCCGGGCCTTACGGCACCGTAGCGCGCGGCGGTGCTGTCGCAACTGGACCCGGTGGAACGGCGGCGCGATTCGGTACTGCGGTGGCCACGCCTAATTATGTTGCCGCGCGTGGTGCCGCCGTCCGCAACGGGCATGGATACTACAACTCGTATTTCAACCGGAACTGGTATGGGGCGCATCCCGGCTGCTGGTATCCCAATGCATGGGCGACGGCTGCCGCGGTGGCATGGGCGACGCCGAACTATTCGTCCGTGGCAACTTATTGCGGCTGTCCAGCGGAGCCGGTGAGCTACGACTATGGCAACACCGTCGTCGCGCAAGGCGACTCCGTCTATGTCAACGGAGATCAAATCGTGCCCGCAGATGAATATGCGAGCCAGGCAACGGCAATTGCCGATCAAGGTCGTCAAGCAAAGCCAACCGATAGCGCGGACTGGAAACCGCTGGGTGTCTTTGCTCTGGTGCAGGGCGAGGACGATGTCGCCGACAACGTATTCCAATTAGCCATCGACAAAGATGGCGTGGTCCGCGGCAACTATTACGACACGTTGGCCGACAACACGATGCAGGTGTTTGGCCAAGTGGACAAGAAGTCGCAGCGGGTCGCATGGAGCGTCGGGGAAAAGAAAACGGTCGTATATGAAGCTGGACTTTCCAACCTGACGAAAGATCAGACCACCATCATGGTGCATTTCGGCAAGGACCGCTCCCGGCAAATGTTGCTCGTGCGATTGGAAAAGAAACCCGATGCCGCCACAGACCCGGCCAAGTAATACCAACAGCCGCGACACGGTTGCTTCGGGTCGCGGCATCAAACAGTACGTGGTACTTGCCGTGCTTGCCGTCGGGGCATTTGCGGCGACGTACTACGGCGTCACGTTTTCCAAGTCGTTCGGCCCGCCGGGCATGGTCAGGATTCCCGGCGGCGAATTCACGATGGGTACAGATGATCCGATTGGCACGGTCGCTGAGCGGCCGGCGCATCGAGTGCGCGTCGATGCATTCTGGATGGATCAGACCGATGTCACCAATGCGGAGTTTCGCCGTTTTGTTGAAGCGACTGGTTACGTGACAACGGCCGAGAAGACCCCGACCGTCGAAGACATCATCCGTTACTCCATGCCGGGCACGCCGCCGCCGAAGAAGGAAGACCTGGTCGCCGGTTCCGTTGTGTTTACGCCGCCGGCTCAACCGGTTCCGCTGGATAACGTAAGTGGCTGGTGGAAGTACATGCACGGCGCGAACTGGAAGTACCCGGAGGGGCCGGCCAGCAATCTTGATGGCAAAGATGACCATCCTGTCGTTCACGTTTCGTGGTTCGACGCCGAGGCATACGCCAAGTGGGCGGGCAAACGATTGCCGACGGAAGCGGAGTGGGAGTTTGCGGCTCGTGGTGGTTTGGAGAAGAAGAAGTTCGTTTGGGGTGATGAGCCATATTCTGAAGCCAAACCGCAGTGCAACAACTTTCAGGGGCACTTCCCGGATAAGAACACTGCGACCGATGGCTATGCACGCACCTCACCGGTGAAGTCGTTTCCACCGAACGGTTACGGACTTTACGACATGTCCGGCAATGTCTGGCAATGGTGCAGCGATTGGTTCCTGCCGGACGCTTACGTGGAGCACGCGGGCCGAAGCGTCGCAGTCAACCCAAGCGGTCCGGTTCACAGTTTTGATCCGAGTAAACGGCCGCCGGAGCGTACCCACCGCGGCGGTTCGTTCCTATGCTGCGTGGAATACTGTTTCAACTACAGACCCAGCGCCCGCATCGGTTGCACGCCCGATACGGGTATGTCGCACATCGGGTTCCGCTGTGTGAAATGACATTCCAAAGGTTGCCGTCGTCATCGTAATTCAGGTAACGACGTAATAGCCAAGTTTACCACTGAGGAGGATTTCATGTCGAAACGATTGAACGTTCAGATGGTTGCCGTGCTAGCGGCCGGGGCCATCCTTGGCTACGTCGCCGCGTCGGGCAAGCTGAGCATTTTTCAGCAAGTTAAAGCGGCACCTGTTGAAACAACACTGTTGGCCACACCGGCCGCAATGTCACCCGGTGGCAAAACGGCCACGTGTTGCTCCGATGGTGCCGACCGCGGAGCGATGCTCGCGCTGGCTAGTCACAATGAAGCAGTTAATACTCAAGCGGCTCAAACCGGCAAAAAGCCGAACATTCTTGTCATCTTCGGCGACGATATCGGCTACTGGAACGTCAGTGCCTACAACCGCGGCATGATGGGCTATCGCACGCCGAACATCGACCGCATCGCGAAGGAAGGCGCGATCTTCACTGATTGCTACGCGCAACAGTCTTGTACGGCTGGTCGGGCGGCGTTCATCACCGGACAGTCGTGTTTTCGCACCGGGTTGTTGAAAGTCGGTCTGCCGGGCGCGAAGGAAGGGTTATCGGAGAAGGATCCGACCATCGCTGATCTTGTCAAGCCACTTGGATACGCCACCGGACAATTCGGCAAAAACCACCTCGGCGATCGCAACGACATGTTGCCGACCGTGCATGGTTTCGACGAGTTTTTCGGAAATCTCTACCATCTCAACGCGGAAGAAGAACCAGAGAACGTGGATTACCCCAAGAACCCCGAGTTCCGCGCCAAGTTTGGGCCTCGTGGTGTTCTCAAGTGCAAGGCCACCGATAAGGACGACACGACCGACGATGGCCGCTTCGGAAAAATCGGCAAGCAGACGATCCAGGACACTGGCCCGCTGACCAAAAAGCGGATGGAAACCGTTGATGAAGAATTCCTCGCCGGTGCAATGGATTTTATCGATCGGCAACACAAAGCCGGCAAGCCGTTCTTCTGCTGGTTCAACTCGACGCGCATGCACATTCACACGCACCTCAAGCCAGCCTCGGTAGGCAAGACGGGTCTCGGTCTCGAGGCCGACGGCATGGTGGAAATGGACGGCATGGTCGGCCAGCTTCTCAAGCAACTCGATGACCTGGGAATCGCCAACAACACCATCGTTTTGTGGACGACCGACAATGGCGCTGAAGTCTTTACCTGGCCGGATGGCGGCACCACGCCGTTTCGCGGCGAGAAGAACACGAGTTGGGAAGGCGGCTACCGCGTGCCCGCCATGATGCGTTGGCCTGGCGTCATCAAGCCAGGAACCGAAATCAACGAAATCGTCTCGCACGAGGATTGGCTCCCGACGCTCGTGGCCGCTGCCGGCGAAACACAAGTCGCGCAAAAGCTTTTGAGCGGACATAAAGTAGGCGACAAGTCATTCAAAGTGCATCTGGATGGGTACGACCAGCGCGCACTGCTGGAAGGCTCTGGAGCGACCAAACGTAAGGAGTTCTTTTACTGGACGGACGACGGTAACCTTGCCGGCCTTCGCTATGAGAGATGGAAGATTCTCTTCATGGAGCAGCGGGCGCACGGCTTCGCGGTTTGGCAGGAACCCATGGTGACGCTGCGGTTGCCCAAGATCTTTGATTTGCGTGCCGATCCATTCGAAATGGCCAATTCCGATTCGGGCGCTTACGACCGCTGGCGGATTGATCGCACCTATCTGCTTGTGCCGGCGCAGGCAATCGTGGGCCAGCAACTGAAGACTTACGTCGAGTATCCGCCGCGCCAGAAGCCCGGCAGCTTCTCGCTGGATCAGGTGCTCGCGAAGCTTCAAGAAGGCGGAAAGAAATAACCCGGCGTGAGGCAGCAGAACGATTCAGTCGAGGTTCTGCGCGCACGGAGAATAATGAAAAAAGGGAGTGAGTCGATGCGAGTACGAATGGACTGGCAAATGCCGGCGACAATTGTCGCCGGCATCGTTCTGGGCTGGCTCACGGCGTCAGGCCGTCTGACGCCGTTAGCCCAAGCTGAGGCAGGAACGACAGCGCCGGCGGACGGTATTGACCGCACAGTCCTGCCGATTCCCGAGCCAAAGCTCACGCCTAGCTCGACACTTGACGCCCGCAACGCAAAGGCCCCGCCGCGCTTTCAAGTGAAGGCACCGGACAAGGCACCAAACGTCCTGATCATCTTGATCGACGATATGGGTTTCGGTCAATCGAGCGCATTCGGTGGACCGATTCACATGCCGACGATTGAGAAGCTGGCCAAGAACGGACTGCGCTACAACAAGTTTCACACGACGGCACTGTGTTCGCCCACGCGCGCGGCCCTGCTTACCGGGCGCAATCATCACGTCTGCAACATGGGTTCCATCACTGAGACGGCGACTGCGTTTCCTGGCCAGACTGGCCAGCGACCCAACAGCGTGGCGCCGCTGGCGGAGATGTTGCGGCTGAACGGCTACAGCACGGCGGCGTACGGCAAGTCGCACGAAACCGCTGCGTGGGAGGTCAGCCCGTCCGGCCCGACCGATCGTTGGCCCACGCGCTCGGGATTCGACAAGTTCTATGGCTTCATCGGCGGCGAAACGAATCAATGGGCACCGGCCATCTATGAGGATATGAGCCGCATCGAACTGCCGAAGGACCCCAATTACCACTTTATGACCGATATGACCAACCAGGCTATCAAGTGGACGAGCGCGCAAAAGTCGCTGACTCCGGACAAACCGTTTTTCACCTACTTCGCACCTGGAGCCACGCATGCTCCGCACCATTGTCCCAAGAATTGGATCGCCAAATACAAGGGCAAGTTTGATCAGGGTTGGGACAAACTCCGGGAGGAGACGCTCGCCCGGCAGATCAAGCTCGGCGTCGTTCCGGCCGGTACCAAGCTCGCGCCCAAACCCGAAGCCATCAAGGATTGGGATAAGCTCAGCGCCGACGAGAAGAGACTGTTCGCCCACCAGATGGAAGTCTTCGCGGGCTACGGTGAATACGCCGACTACGAAATCGGCCGGCTGATCCAGGCCATCGAAGACCTTGGTCAACTGGACAACACGCTCATCTTTTATGAGGTCGGTGACAATGGCGCGAGCGCTGAAGGCACGATGAACGGCCTGTTCAACGAGATGACTTACTTCAACGGCATCCCTGAATCCCTCGCGGACATTCTCAAGCGCTACGACGATTTGGGCGGCCCGAACTCTTACCCACACTATGCCGCTGGATGGTCCGTGGCCGGCGATGCGCCGTTTGCCTGGACGAAACAGGTTGCGGGCAGCTACGGCGGCTGTCGCAATCCACTTGTTGTCCATTGGCCCAAGGGCATCAAGGCCAAGGGTGAAGTGCGATCGCAATGGCACCACGTCATCGATATCGCGCCAACCATTCTTGAGGCGGCCGGTATACCTGAACCTAAAGTCGTCAACACCACGCCGCAAACGCCCATTGAAGGCGTGAGCATGGTGTACTCGTTCGACGATGCCAAGGCGAAGGACCGGCACAAGACACAGTACTTCGAAATCTTCGGCAACCGCGGTATCTACCACGACGGCTGGCTGGCCCACACGGTACACCGCGCCGGATGGGAGAACAAGCCGCGGCATCCGTTCCTCGAAGACAAGTGGGAACTCTACCACGTCGATCAAGACTTCAGTTCGGCGAACGACTTGGCCATGAAGAACCCGGCCAAGCTTAAGGAACTGCAAGACCTGTTCCTGACGGAAGCGGTCAAGTATCAAGTGCTGCCGCTGGATGATCGCTTTATCGAGCGAACCAATGCCGCTCTCGCGGGTCGGCCGGACCTGATGGCTGGCCGCACTTCGTTGACGGTATACGAAGGCATGATCGGCATGACGGAAAACGTCTTCATCAACACCAAGAACCGGTCGCACACGATCACGGCCGATGTAACGATCCCAAAGGGCGGCGCCAACGGTGTCATTTTGTCTCAAGCTGGCCGATTTGGCGGCTGGAGTTTTTACGTCAAAGATAACAAACCGATGTACACCTATAACTTCCTCGGCCTTAGCGCCTCCAAGGTCGAATCGCCCAAGGCACTTCCCGAAGGCAAAGTGACAATCCGCTTCGAGTTCAAGTACGACGGCGGCGGAGTGGGCAAAGGCGGAACCGGCACCATGTTCGTCAACGGTGATAAAGTGGCCGAAGGGAAGATCGACCGCACACAGGCCTATGCCTGGTCGGCCGATGAAGGCGCGGATGTTGGCCAGGACGGCGAGACAAACGTCACGAACGACTACAAACAGGGTGACAACAAGTTCACCGGCAAGATTCACAAAGTCACGGTGGAGTTGAAGTAGCCGCGGAGTTGCTTCGGGGCTGGGGACAACCCGGACCGCACACACATTCAGCCAGGAGTTTCATCAATGCGATCCCGCTTACGTACGACTATCGTGGTGACCGCCGGCGTTCTCGTCGGGTGGCTCGCGGCCACGGACCGCTTCTCCTTGAGCTTCGCGCAGGATAGGGCTGCGGCAAAGGTCGATGCGCCGCCGAGTGGCGGAACCGTACTGCCCATTCCACCCGCGCCGTTTCACGGTACGATCAACCTGCGAGCCAAGGACTCGAAGTCCGACTTTCCGCAGCCGGTGCAAGCGCCGAAGGGTGCACCGAACATATTGCTCGTGCTTCTTGATGACGTCGGTTACGGAGCGACCAGCACCTTTGGTGGCCCATGCAACACGCCCAACTTTACAAAGCTTGCCGAGCGGGGACTCAAGTACAACCACTTTCATACGACTGCCTTGTGCAGCCCAACTCGGGCCGCGCTGATCACCGGGCGCAATCATCACTCGGTACACACCGGGGTCATTATGGAGGCGGGCACTGGCTTCCCCGGATACGACTCGGTGATGCAGAAGGACACTGCGACTGTAGCGGAGGTGCTCAAGCAGGCCGGCTATGGCACCGCATGGTTCGGTAAGAACCACAACGTGCCGGACTGGCAGACGAGCCAGGCCGGACCATTTGACCTGTGGCCGACCGGCCTCGGGTTCGACCACTTCTACGGGTTCATCGGCGGGGACACGAACCAGTGGCGGCCGGCAGTCACCGAAGGCACTAAGCCGATCGACCCGTACCTCGGCAACCCCGTCTACAACTTCGACTACGACCTGGCCGACAAGGCCAGCAAGTGGATCGCGATGCAGAAGACGGTGGCACCGGACAAGCCGTTCTTCTGCTACTACGCGCCGGGCGCGACGCACGCCCCGCACCACCCGAGGAAGGAGTGGGTGGAGAAATACAAGGGTAAGTTCGACCAGGGGTGGGACAAGGTCCGCGAGGAGACCTTCGCGCGGCAGAAGAAGCTCGGCGTCATCCCCGCCGACGCGAAACTCACCCCGCGTGCTCCAGGCGTGCAGGCTTGGGGCGATTGCTCGACGGACGAGAAGAACGTGTACGCCCGGTTCATGGAGGTGTACGCCGGCTTTCTGGAACAGACCGACTACAACGTCGGCCGTGTTGTCAAGCAGATCGAAGCCCTCGGGCAACTCGACAACACGCTCGTCATCTATATAGCCGGAGACAACGGCGCGAGCGCCGAAGGGAGCCTGCAAGGGCTGCTCAACGAAATGACTTTCTTCAATGGCATCAAGGAGGACATCAAGGAGGTGTTGAAACGCGCCGAAGACATCGGAACGTGGAAGGCCTACAACCACTACCCGGTCGGCTGGGCGAACGCCATGTGCACGCCCTTCCAGTGGACCAAGCAGGTGGCCAGCCACTACGGCGGCACCCGCAACGGCATGGTAATGTCGTGGCCGAAGGGGATTCAAGCGAAGGGCGAGCTCCGCACCCAGTGGCACCACTGCATTGACGTCGTGCCGACGATTTACGACATCGTCGGCGTAGCGCAGCCGGCCTCGGTGAACGGTGTCACCCAGAAGCCGGTCGAGGGCGTAAGCATGAAGTACACGTTCGCCGAAGCGAAGGTTGCGAGCACACGGAAGACGCAGTACTTCGAGATGCTCGGCAACCGCGCCATCTACCACGACGGGTGGGCGGCGTGCACCACGCCCGTCGGCGCGCCGTGGGATCCGAACGCGCCGGCCGCGGACGTCCTCACCGGGTACAAGTGGGAGCTGTACGCCCCGACGGACTTCTCGCAGGCGGAAAACCTCGCCGAGAAGATGCCGGACAAGTTGAAGGAACTTCAACTCCTCTTCTACACCGAAGCGGCCCGGTACAACGTGCTCCCGCTGGACAACAGTAAGACAACCCGACTCGACCCCGCCATCCGCCCGAGCCTAACGCGCGGGCGAAAATCCTTCCCCTTCCACGAGGGGCAGAGCCGCATCCCCGAGGGGGCTTGCCCGGACATCAAGAACAAGTCGTGGTCGGTCACCGCGGAGGTGGAAGTGAAGGCCGACACTTCGGGCATGATCGTCACCCACGGCGGGTTGTTCGGCGGGTACGCCCTGTACCTGGAGAAAGGCAAGCCCGTGTTCCATTACAACTACGTGGACGTGGCCCACTACGAGGTGGCCGCCACGGATGCACTCGCCGCCGGCAAGCACACGATCAAGATGGATTTTGCGTACGACGGTGGCGGCATCGGCAAGGGCGGGACCGCCACCCTCTCGGTCGACGGCAAGGAGGTGGCGAATGGGAAGATCGAGAAGACCATCCCCATCCGCATCGCGCTCGATGAGGGGTTGGACGTGGGCGAGGACACTGGCACGCCGGTGACCCTGAAGTACGACGTGCCGTTTAAGTTCACCGGCAAGATCCACAAGGTGACCGTCGAGTTGAAGTGATCGTCACAGGCACGAACAAAACGCCGAGCATCGTGAGAAAGAACGGCCATGGGACGAATCGCGCAGTCCGTACTGGCCGTGACCTTTGGTATGGCGCTCAGCTATGGAGTGTTGTGCAATACCGGGTCTGTCCGTGCGATTTCGAATACCGAGACGACATCGGAACAGGATCCGCTGCCGTCATGGAACGATGGCAAAACTAAGCAGGCCATCGTGCAGTTCGTCGTGGCGGTCACTCAACAACGCGGTCCAAAGTACGTCCCGCCGGAAGAGCGGATCGCCACGTTTGACAACGACGGCACGCTCTGGTCGGAACAACCAATGTACTTCCAACTGTCTTTCGCCTTGGATCGCGTCAAGGCGCTGGCGCCGCAACACCCGGAATGGAAAGACAAACAGCCGTTCAAGTCACTCCTTGAGGGCGACATGAATGCCGTCGCCGCTTCCGGTCAGAAAGGGCTAATGGAACTGATGATGGCGGCGCACGCCGGCATGACCACCGGCGAGTTCGAGAGCATTGTCATGGAATGGCTGGCCACCGCGAAGCACCCGCGGTTCAATCAACCGTACACGGCCCTTGTCTACCAGCCGATGCTGGAACTGCTCGCATATCTGCGGGCCAACGGCTTCAAGACCTACATCGTCTCCGGCGGCGGCATCGAGTTCATGCGACCGTGGGTCGAGAAGGTCTATGGCATCCCGTCCGAACAGGTCGTGGGTAGCAGCATCAAAGTGAAGTACGAACTACGCAACGGCAAGCCGGTCCTCATGCGACTGCCGGAAATCGATTTCATCGACGACAAGGCCGGCAAGCCCGTGGGTATCCACAAGTTCATCGGACGGCGGCCGATCTTTGCGGCGGGGAACTCCGACGGCGACTTCGAGATGCTGGAGTGGACGACCGCAGGATCGGGCGCTCGGTTCGGCCTGATCGTCCACCACACCGACAGCGAGCGCGAGTGGGCTTACGACCGCAAGTCGCACATCGGCCGACTCGACAAGGCGCTGGACGAAGCCCCCAAGCGCGGCTGGACGGTCGTGAGCATGAAGGATGATTGGAAGACGATCTTCTCGTTCAAGAAATGAATGCGGTACACGATTAGAACCGCCAGCCAAGGCCGACGTTGCTGAAGAACCTGGCGGATTGATCATTCAAACCCCAGCCCAGGCGCACGCCGATTTCGAAATCTTCTGTCACGAGGTAATGCACGCCGGGGCTGACGTAGTGCAAAACGGCGTCTTGAGCCTTGGCATGGGTGAACGCGCTGAAGTACTCCACGTGGACACCGACTTTTTCACCGACGGGTGCCTTGACGACCACTGATGGCGACCAGGTTGAAAAGCGATCCCCCTCGGATGTGTTGGCGCCAAATCGAATGGACGAGTCCAGTTTCCAGCTATTGGGTAGCTTCCAGCCGAAGCCGTAGGTGCCGACAAATTGCGATGCATGCTCTGGCCCACCGGTCGGCGTCGATCCTGCCAGGATGAGAGCGCACTCGGGCCGCCATTCGCACTGTTCCATTAGTCCCAGTTTGACGCCGTAGGTGATTTTGCTATCACGTTCGATTCCGCCGACAAATGTCTCTTCGCCACCAGCCTGGCCCGATACGCTGTTGGGTGCGCCACCGACTTCGTAGTTCCAGCCGAGGCGCAGTTCGATGCGTTCGGTCATGCCGTAACGGGCGAGGAATTCGGGAAAAGAATGGGTCTCGGCCCGCGCGCGGTTGTCGAGGAATGAGTAACCGGTTTCGAGCACAAGCCGCCGATGGCCGACCGTCTTCGTCGAAGGCGTGAATGAATCGCGGTCGGTCTCGATTTCATCGCGCTCGCGCTCCGGTTCTTCCTCGCGGCGCTCGGTTTCTCGGCCGTTTTCGCGCGGTGGCGTCAAAATGGCGCTGATCTCGGAGGGCGGCGACTGCGCAAAAGCGGTCAGCGGCGACATCAGAATGGTGGCTGCGACAGTAAGCCATCGACGTGGTTTCATCGTCGTTCTCCGGTTCATCGTCCGCCGACCGGCAGCGTCA
>JANNLP010000691.1:0-4556 GCA_031396905.1 Gemmataceae bacterium | reverse complement strand
CGGTGATGGTGCAGGCGATCGAGGCCAACCGGGCTCTCTTTCATCAATGGCAGCAGTTGACGGGCATGCGGTTTCGCATCCTGCAACAGCACCTGGCGTTGCTGGGTTCCAATTCGGCGTCTGCGTGAATGTTGGCCCCGTGGTGCAACGAATTCGAAAGAACACCGTCGGGTCCAAAGTGGACATCGAGTACAAGGCCATGATGCCGCAGGACGAATGGCAAATTGTCACAACGTCCGCATCGGCAGTGGTCACGATCAAGTTTACCGTGCCGGGGTTCCTGAAGCGCATGTGTTTCGATTCCGACCGGGGCGACGACACAATCACGGTTTCGGCACTCGGTCTGGTTCCGGCGGACGTTGAACTGTGCGTCAATTCCGGCCAGGGAAACGACAGCGTGTCTGCCACCGGACTTGTGTTCGCCGACGCGACCGGGTTGATGATCGATCTTGGCATCGGCAACGACACGTTCACCGGCAGTGGCAACAACGAATGGATCGCCGACGGCCTCGGTAACGACATGATTAATGCCGGCACTGGCAACGACACCTACACGCTCACCCCGGGCAGCGCCGACGTGTTAACCGACAGTGGCGGCACCGACACGCTAGATTTTTCCCTGGCTGAGCGCGCCATTTTCATCGACATGGACTCGGCGGCTGCGCAGACGGTCATGCAAGTCGCCCACACCGTGCAACTGGTCGGTCAGTTCGAGAATTTCATCGGCAGCGCGTACAACGACACGATCACGGCGAAAGCGCTGGCGGTGCCGCGCAGCATCGACGGCGGACCCGAGGTCATTGGCTTGCCGCCGGGCGACCAATTGACCGTGAACGCCCAGGGCAAGTCGGCCCACGATTATGGAACGAAGGTGTCGATCGTCGGCTTCGCCGACATTTCTTACACGGAGATTGAAAGCCTGACGCTGACCAACGTGGGTCCGCCCACAGTCGCCGGCGTCCAGATCAACGATGGGTCGGCGCAACGGTCGATGATCACCAGCTTGTTGGTGACATTCACCCAGTCGGTCACTTTGCTGGCCAATGCGTTCACGCTGATCCGGCAAGCTGGCAGTGCGCCCGTGACCCTCGCGGCCAGCATCGTCCCCGGTGCGCCCACTGCCGTTACGTTGACCTTCATCGGCGGGGCCGTCAACAACATCTCGCTCTCGGACGGCCGATACACCCTGACAATCGCCGCTTCGAAAGTGTCCAACGTCAATGGCATGCTCGATGGCGACGGCAATGGCGTCGCTGGCGACAACCACGTGTTGGCGTCGGCCGCCATGCCGAATCCACCGACTAACATCTTCCGCATCTTCGGCGACAGCGATGGCGATGGGACGGTCGCCGCCAATGACTTCATCCAATTCCGCCTGGCCCTCGGCGGTAGCAACCCGACCTTCGACTTCGACAACGATGGTGCGGTGGCCGCCAGCGACTTCATTCAGTTCCGGTTGCGGTTTGGCGGGTCGATCTAGGACGAGTGCTTCCAAGCCTACGGTGCGGCAAGCCAAACGTATTGATTCTCCGGTCTTTGCGGATTCTAGGATCACTTTTTGCCTAGATCTGGGTCAACTTGCGCGGCTTGCACAGGTTGTACGCTTGACATGACGCTGGCGTGACATAAACCTCACCTTCGTTTGAGCAAAGAACTCGGCTTTTCGCCGACTTGGCCCACCGGCCGAATCGACGGACTTTTTTCGCTTCGTTGACACACCTGAGGGGTGACATCATGATGACGTGGCTGCGGAACAGGTTTGGCACACTGACTCGAATTCAAACACGTCAAGGGAGCGAATCGCATCGGCTGATGCGCTGGCATCCTTCGATCCATCGCCTCGAAAACCGGGACGTGCCGAGCTTTACGGCAGTCCACGTTGGGGACACGTCAACGTTTACTGGCGACTCGGCCGATGACGCCGTGATTTTCGATCAATCGGGCGGACTCATTCGACACAATCGCTTCACGGCCGGTGACGCGGGGTTCACCAGTGATTTCGATTTCGATTCGACAGCAACAGGTGACCAGACGTTACCGGTAGCGAGCAGCTCATCCATCACCCTGAACGCCGGGGACGGCAACGACACGGTCACCGTAGGCTCGGTGGCCGCGCCGGCTTCAGGCGTCGATGGGCGATTCATCATCAATGGCGAGGGCGGCACGGACAACGTCGTTTGGGACAACAGCGCCGATGTCACGGCACGAACGATCAATATCCAGGGCGGCACTTTCAACCAGGTCCTTATTCCCTCTATTGGAGCATCCGTAAGTTTCGGATCGACACCGGCGGAAGCAGTGTCTGTATTGGCGGGTCTCGGCGATGATGCAATCGCTGTCTCAGAGGTCGGACTTGTTGGCGTCAGCGTCAATGCAGGTGACGGCGACGACACGATATCGTTTACCGCCGGGGCAACGCTGGGAGGCGCCATCGACGGCGGCGCGGGTGTGGATTTGCTGGACTACAGCGCCTATTCAACTGCCGTTCACGCGAATCTGGGCATCAGCACCACCAATGCGGCCACGTTGAATGGCGGAAACGAAGTGCCCGCCAATGGCAGTACGGCGACCGGAACATCAACGCTGACCTACAGCGGAGCCACGGGCAAATTCGATATTTCGATGACGATTACCGATATCTCCGCGACGGATGCCGGATTGCGATTCCACATTCATTCTGCAGTCGCGGGGAAGAACGGGCCGATTATTGTCAGCCTCTTCGACGCGCCGGCTGGCGAAAACCTCGGAACCTTGACACCCACCGCGAGTGGCTTCACCTTTACGGCGACAGGGATCCCACTGCCCGGTGTCAACGAAGCGTCGTTTCTTGGTGACAATACTTATCTGAACGTTCACACCACTGCGTTTGCCGGCGGCGAGATTCGCGGCCAGGTGATTCGGCAAACTCAATCAACGACTGCGGGCAACGCCACCGGTGCTAGCGCGGTTAGCGGCTTTGAAAGTGTGACAGGCGGATCGGCGGCCGACAGCCTGGTCGGCAGCAATCTCACCAACACTCTTGTCGGTGGAGCCGGGAACAACGTGATGCTCGGTGGCCCCGGCGGCGATCTTTTCACCGGCGGCGGCGACAACGATGTCATGATCTGGGCCAACGGCGACGGTAGCGACGTGATGGACGGCGCAGGGGGTGACGACACGGTCCAGGTCAACGGCGCCGTCGGCGCGACGGGCGATAGGTTCCTCGTGCAGCCGAATCCGGGTGCCCTGACGCGTGTTCGCTTTGATCGCACCAACCTCGGCCTCTTCAATCTCGACATCGGCACGACGGAGAACCTGACGCTCAATGGCAACATCGGTGCGGATACGTTCACGGTCAACGACCTGACGGGCGTTCTCAATTTGGTCAATGTCAATGCCAATGGCAACATAGATGCCGACACGTTCGATGTGACGCCGTCGCCGAATGTGACCATCAATGTCGATGGCGACCTCCCGGCACCGCCCACCGGCGACATTCTCAACGTGATCACGACCGGGACCACAAACGCCAAGCTCACCTCGGCAACTTCAGCGGCCGGTCTCAATGGCAACTACTCATTTGGCAACCGATTGCCGGTGAATTTCCAAAGGGTCGAATCACTGACGCCGGCCGGCTCCGATCTCTCAGTTACCATTACCGACAATCAAACAACGGCGGTTCCGGGGACGAGCGTCACTTACACCATTGTGGTCACAAACAATGGCCCGCTGGATGTGAGCGGCGTTGCAATATCATCTGTGTTTGTGCCCGGATTGACCGACGCGACTTTCACCGCCGTTCAATCCGGCGGCGCGACGGGCTTTTCGGCGAGCGGGTCAAGCAAAATCAGCGATACCGTTGCCATGCCGAATGGCAGCACGATCACGTACACTGTGACCGGCACGATCATCTCTTCGGGCACCGGTACTCTGAACGTGACTGCCGACGTAAATGCTCCGGCAAGTCAGCCGGACCCGGATCTAACCGACAACAGTGCTTCGGATCTTGACACGTTGACGCCACAAGCCAACCTGAGTGTCACCATCAGCGACGCACCGGACCCCGTCCTGGCTGGAAAAAGTCTCATCTACACGATCACGCTTACACACAACGGTCCGAGCGATGCCCTGGATGTACAGCTCAGTACCCAGATACCTGCTAACACGACCTTTCTCTCCATTCTCGCACCGCTCGGGTGGACCGTGACCGCCCCAGCAGTCGGGGGAACCGGACTGATAACGGTCACGAGTCCTCCTCCCGCGCTGGCGGCCACTACTGGACCGCTCGTGTTCTCGTTGGAAGTGAAAGTGGATGCCGATACGGCCTCCGCTACTGTCATTTCAAATACTGTGACGGTCAGTTCCAGCACGACCGATCTTAATCCAGGTGACAACTCCGCGAGTACGACCACTACTGTCTCCGCATTCGGTGCGCCGCTCGTTGTCGGTGCTGACGCCGGCGGTGGCCCTCACGTGCAAGCGTTCGACGCAGTGACGGGCAAGTCGAAGTTCAGCTTCTTTGCCTATGATGCGCGCTTCCTCGGCGGCGTGCGAGTGGCAACGGGCGACGTCACCGG
>JANNLP010000683.1:0-8642 GCA_031396905.1 Gemmataceae bacterium | reverse complement strand
CTTCAACAAATACAACACTGCCGCTCCCGCTATCTTCAGCGCGCTTTCATGATCGTGGCCCTTGCAGTCGCCGGAGGCGTGTTTCTCCAGCGCGCAACCCAGATCATAGCGGCTATAAATGACGACCCAGCGGTTATCGATCTTGATGCCTTCGAGCGCCGGCGCGGCCGCGTCAAAACCGGCGCCGGCAATCCCCGTGCGGACTTTCACTTTGTCGATCTTCACGCCATTGATGTCGGAGGAATACAGCGCATCCTCCACTGGAATCGGCTCCAACTTGTTCTTCGGGTACAGCTTGGCGGCGAAGTCGCGGAACGCCAGGTCAAAGCCGGGCGAACCGCAACACGCATCGGAAAGCAGCACCCCGCCAGTGTTGAGCACGGCCTGCAGATTGTCCAAGCCCTCTTTGCTCACATCAAACGGGCCACGCCCATGCAGATACAGAAACTTGTACTTGAACAAATCGGGATGCGTGAATGTCATCTCCTGTGTATTCAGTGCAACATCGAGCTTTTCTTTTTCGCGCAGGTACAGCATGAGGTTGCGCATGGCACGTGGGGCCGGCTGCCAGTCGCCGCCGTGACGGAGTTGGCCCACTTGCATAAAGCTGCGCGGCGTGTTCCTGTCCGCTTTGTCATCGAGAACATCCGCGATCGTGCCTTTGGGCTTCGGCGGCTCCATGCCAGTGGCGTATGCAATGACATTGCCCGCCAAGCGAAACGCTTCCCGGCCCCGGCCTTCCTTGCGCAAATCCTCTTCCCAATAACCGGCGAGCGGCTGCGGGCTGAACACCACCACGGTTTTGCACCCGAGTTCGATGCCTTCTAATGGCACAAAGTCCGGTGAGACGGTCGCCCATGCTCGCCAAATCGGATGCTCCGGCGGCAACGGACGCAATGGGTTTTCGGGAAACATCTTCGCCATCAAGTCGCGGAAGCCGCCGGTAAACCCGGCTTTGCCACAACAGGCCTCGGCGAGCAGGAAGCCACCTTCCTGAATGTACTGCTTCAGCAACTCTTCCTGCGTCACCGTCATGGTCGGCACATCATGGCCATTCATATATACGATGGGTGATTGCAGCAGCGTGCCGACTTCGCGCAATCGTTCCGGCACATTACGGAAGTTCATTCTTCGAGCATCATACGCCTGCCACGCCAGCGGTTGTTTCTTGAACATCTCCATGCTGGCAAAATCAACCAGGTTCTTGGCATCGAAATGCTTGTTGTTCCAACCGTTGCCGTTGCCATACGCCCACTTGCTGATCAACACCGGCGTGCGGCCTTTCGACAGAAACAGCAATGCAAGACTCGTATTGATGATCGGCGTGAACTGTAAACTGTCGCCACGCGATCCCACCCACGAATCATCCGCCTGCTGAATCCGCACCAGTAATTCGCAGCCTTCGCGATACCAATCGCGGCCCGCCAGAAAGCGATGACCAGTTAATCGGCCGGCCCGTTCGATGCCATAAGCGTTGTAATAAACTGCATTATACGGCGAGATGTTTTCGAAACGAAAGCGAGTACTGCCGTCGCGATCATTGCGATCAATCGCGCTAAGCCACTCGATGGCTTTCCTGATGGCATCATCTTCGACGTAGACACCACAGAATTGCGCGGTGCCATCGGGTCGCAAGCCCTGGCGATTCTTATTCAACTCCTGAGTGACGATGGCCATCCCGCACAGACCGGCTACCGTCATGGTCAATCGGGATGCTGACTGCGGTGCCTGATAGGGCCAACCGCCGGCATCGCGAATCACGATGGATTGCGAACTCTTGTAATAATCGCGGATGGATTCCCAAACATCGACATCGATGTTGGCCCCGGCAAGTCGGCCGGCATGAAGTCCCAACAATGCGTATTGCGAGTTCGAGTGATCGGGTTGACCGCCGTCGTCGGTGTAGCCCCAGCCCTGCAGCTTTCCGTTGCGCATGCTTCGGCAAGCAATCAACCAATCGACGCCTTTCTGAATACGTTCACGGTCGCGCGGGTCGCCGGCTTCAGCAAGCACCATGGTCTGCAAGCCGACGACGTACGTCCAACGCATTTCGATATTGCGAACATACTCCAGCCCGCGCTTCATCATGGCATCGTCGGGTGGAATGCCGGAGTTCAACAGGGCCAGCATCGCCAGCGCTGTCGCCCCACCCGGCTTATCGATGCTGACGGGAAGATGCTCCCAATTTCCTTTGCCTTTCTCCGATGTGCGCAGGAAGTTGACGCCACGATTGATGGCCGAGCGGACTTTTTCGACAAGCGGTTCGCGTTCGGGTTGAGCACTTGTGACCGACGGGATCAGCAAAAACAAAATGGACAACAACCGACACATGGCAGCGCTCCTGACTCCGCCAACAGTGTGACGATACAGGAGCCAGGAGGCAATGTCATTATCAACGACGGCTATATTGAGGGTGTCGCGGGCGACAGGCTCTTGATGCGCTGATGCAGATTGTTAGCCCGTTCGACGTAATTCAGGCCAAGCGGATCGCCGGCCACCGTGCGCATGGGCCGGAAGGGAACTTCGCGCTCACCGAGTCCGTCGCGCTCGCGGAAGTTGCACACGACGACGGCCATGGGGGTCGAGCGATCATTTTTCTGCCAATTCGGGTTCATCATTTCCACGTCGCTGGAGATCAGCGCTTCGAATGGAATCTGGAAGCGCTTGTTGTCGCCTTCGAACAGAAGTTGCCGCCGTTCCGCGTCCACCAGCATGAATCCCATGTCTTCCATAGTGCCGAGGCCGGACTGGCCCCAATTGCGCCGCGGCGTGATCTCGACCAGAATGGCGTCCGGATTGTTCGGGTCCACCAGCGGATCGCCGCGCTTCTGGAACTCCGATTGCGTCTTATAAAACATGAAGCGCGACGACCACGGATGCCGCATGACTTGCCCGACCAGATACCAGATCAATCCGCCTGTGCACGCCATGCCGACGCCGACGGGTAGGAACGACAGGTCTTTGTTGTAGGGAAACAGCTTGTCCGAAAGCAGGAAGCCAACGATGGTCGGCAACAGTGCACCGCCAAACGACAACACGATCTGCAGCAGAAACAACCCCAGTGCCGTGAGTTCATTGGCACGAGTCAGCACCCGGCCACTCCACGCGGCCGGCACCCGAGAGACAACAGCGGTGTTTTCATTGGACATGGGGAAACTCCAGTTGAACGCACGCAGGCACAGATCGCCCGTGCAGCACCGGCCCAAGCCTAGTCCAAGACCTGCGGATATGCAAATTGGACCGGCATGCACGCTCTCGCAACCACCGACTCCCGTCGTCCGTATCGACTGCCTTCCGCGTCGAACTGCCACGAGCGTTCCCGTTAGCTGGAAGCGCAAGCGACGCGACAGCGAATCGTCATCGAAACCGTTGCTGACGCGTCAGGATAACAAGTCGATGACAGGCCGTATTGATCACGCGTTCCACAAATCGGGGAACATGGCAACCAAAAACTACACTCCGGGGCAATGTCACCGGGGCGAGTCTGTGACCCAAAGGGCCAATCACGAAACGAAACCTGCGCTTTTACGGTTTCGTTCCGATGCCGTTCGTTCCAACTCGCAGTATATGGCGGCCTCGTCGTGGTATGTATGATCGCTTTTTCGTTCTCGCCTGCAATGACCGACGCCACTACACCGAATTCGCCGTTAATGTGCCATTCGCGCAGCGGCCGTTCCGACGACAGGCACCACACCACCCACGTTGCACCGACGATGCACGCCGGCATCAACATTCGGATCAGTAATAGCAAACGGCGGAACATATGCGACATGTTACGCCGCAACCAAACATGGCGGAAGAGCATGACCGGGCCGTGGCGTGTTTCACACCTCCGGCCAAGTCACTTCGTGCCGCAGAAGGTAGACGCGGCGGAAGGCCATCACGCCGTCTCGGTCGTGGGGTTCGACCCAGACTGTGGCATAGCGGGTGGTGCCGATGCGGATTTCGTCGCCGTCGGCGTAGGTGATGGATGAAGTGTCTCGGCTGCGCGTGCAGGCATCGCGCACGTCGGTGTCGGACGGGACTTCGATGTAGTGGGTCCAGGTGAGACCTAAGCTGCGTTGGCCGTTGACAAGGTCGGGCACCAGGCGGCATTCGATGCCAGTCTCAGTGGGTGTGGCATCATCGAATGGGCGGTAGATGTCGCAGGTGGAGGGGTAGGCGGGCATGATGGCTCCAAGGTGAAAGCTGTTTGGTCGCAATCCGTCGAAGCAGCGACATTTGCTGCGTGTATTCGACCCTGGAAGGGTCGTAGCCATTAGCCCCGGGTCGCGCTTCGCGCACCCGGGGATCGTGTCGAACGAAATCGTTCGACCCCGGAGGGGTCGCAGCGTGTCGGCCACGCGTGAGTGGTCCGGTGGTATCGCTGCGCTCAACCACCGGCTAATTGCTGCGATCCCTCCGGGATCGAAACCGGCTAATCGCTGCGATCTCTCCGGGATCAACGTTCGGTCGGGAGCAAACATTGATGCAGCGTTGGCAATGACAATCGGTCACATCACCGGATCGCGGTAGGGGCTTAGCAACCGTGCGACATCGGGTGGCAGCGGCAATCCTTGAATTTGATCTTTCGCGAAGATGGCGGTGGTGGCGCCGAACTTTTGCATGGTGATGTTCTGATGTTGCGCGGCGATTTGTGTTTTCATGTGGCGGTACCAGTGGCCGACCAGCACGGCATACGCTTCCTTGACATCACCGGGCACGGCCGCGGTGGTGACGTACACGACTTGCACGGCACGCGGCGACGGGTCGCCGATGATGAACGGGCCATCGCGGTGATGGATCAGGCCCGATTCCAGGTTGATGATGTAGTCGGAGGTGGGAACCAAGGTTGTGGACGCGAATTCGTTCAGGCGGTCTGCCTTCACGCTTGTGACTGATGCCAGCGGATAGTTGCGCAGACGCAGCACTTTGATTTCACCGGGGTAGTACTCGGTGAACGTGCCGGCCTCGAAGTCGCGGCCGCAATACTTGGCGATGAACGCATCGGCCGAGTCGCGGAGGAGATCAAGCAGCGCATCATCAGCGCTGGTGGCGATGCCCTGCCGGGATTTGACGTTGGCGAGTGTGTCGAGGGACATGGTGGCACCGGGGATCGGGGATCGGGGGTCGGGGGTCGGGAAGAAATCGGGACTCGGAAATCGGGCAGACAAGAAATCGACGTCCGATTTCCCGACACCCGATCCCCGAATCCCGACACCCGGTTCTCACACTTGCTTCTTCTGCTCCGTCACCACGACGGCCATCGGGATGCTGGGTGAGGTACCGGCGATGGTGCCGATGTAACGCAGGTAGCGCTTCGTGCGGTCGAAGCTGATCGCCTGGATGTTGTCGCTGGTGGTCACGGTCGTGAAGGTCGCGCCGCTGATGTCGGTCCAGGTGACTTGATCGGTCGATTCCTGGAGCTTGCCGGCCAGACTCGGGCTGGTGCCGGCAAGCGTGCCGACTTGTTGAATGGCCGCACAACGGCCATCGCCGCTGATGAAGTCGCCGGCCGACCCGGTGACGGTGCTGGTCGCCGCACGCGGAGTCACTCCAGCGCCGAGGATCATATTGTTCGGAAGGTCGTGCAGTTTCGTGGACATTTCATTCTCCGTGTAGGTGTCGTAAGTGGTTGGTGGATGTCGGGAATCGGGGATCGGGTGTCGGGGATCGGGCAGGGAAGAAAGGTCACTGTTTTCCCGACTCCCGAAACCCGACTCCCGAAACCCGTCTTTCATCACGCTTGCAGCAGTTGGTCGCAAAACACAAAGCTGGCGGCGTGGCGGGGGCCGGCGTCGATATGCTGGATGCCGCGGAGGACGGTTTGATCGTTGACCAGGGCGGTGTCGCCGAGGCCACTGGCGAGAAACTCCATCACGCCGAGCCGTGCGATAATCCAATCCGGGAAGTAACCCGCCAGGACATAGGTCAAAGCAGTGCCGGAACCTTTGGCGCGTGTGTTCGACACTTGAGCCGAGCGGACGACCGGTGTGCCATACAGTTCCATCGGTGGCGGCTCCGACCCGGTGCGGCGTTGATTGAACACGAACGCGCCGGCACCGTCGGCGGCAGTGACGGCGTCAACTCGGCGATTCATCAGCGCGGCAAACATGTTTTTGCGCATGACCCATGCCGTCGGGGCCGGCACGGCATCGGGCAGAGTCGCTTCCATCAACGCCACGTCTTCCGGTTCGAACGTGTCGCCATCGGCACCGGTCGTGCTGGCCGTGTGCGTGTTGATGTCGGAGTAAGTGAGCAGGCCACGGATTTGCGTGCCGCCGGTGCCTTCAAGCATTGCCAGGTCGGCCTTGAGCGCGGCTTGCCGGGCCATGTCGAGACGAACCAACCCTTCGGCCGACGGGCTGGCGAAGCGCAACAGTTCGTTGTTGAGCTTTACCAGTACGCCGAGCTTTTTGGCTTGCAGATCGAGACTTCCAGTGGCGGGCTGACTCTCAGTGACCGATGCGGCTTCACCGACCCAGTAAGCGGTCGAGCCACCGGTCTGCTTGGGAAACTGGATGCGGCCGTTCGGCGGCAACGCAATCTCCTGCGATCCAGCGGCCGCGAACACTTCCAGATTCCGTTGCAAGTCGATCAACTCGCCGAGCGCGGGAAAGGCGACAAGACTACCGCCGGCCAGATCGCTGATTGTGCCCAGCGCCTTGGTGCGAACGCCAGTGCGCCGCAACAGCCAGGCCGCTTCCTCCGGATCAAAGCGATCAGCATCGACGCACATCTTCGCGCGAAGCTCGGACTTGAGTTTCAGGCCGCGTGGTTCGAATGCGGGAATGTGCGCTGTCGCCAGTGGGACGAGGAACGCCTGATGCCCGCAGTGCGGCACGAAGCCGTAGCTCTGGTACAGCTCACGAAGTTGCTGGTGAACGTGCAACTCTTCCTTGCACTGATCCGGCCCGAGATAGCCGAGCGCGAAGGCCGCGGCCTTCAGCACGCTGTAGCCCGCCGAGTCGCGACCGATGGGCCCGCTGCTGGCCCACGGCACACGTCGATCAACATGCAGCGGTGCTTGCTTCTCGAGATAGTCGATCACGTCGGCACGATCCGGCGCAACATCAACAGGGATGGTCTCAGTCATGTCATCTCCTTCGTAGTGGTGAGTGGTCAGTTCTTTCGTTTGGGTGGCCGGGGCTGAGGCTTTGCGAAGCCCCGGTGAATGGTCAGGATGCTGGTGCTTCACCGGGGCATCGAAGACTCTGCCCCGGCCACCCGTGAGAGAGCAGCGTCGGCGAGGAAATCAATCCTTTGCGAATCGCCATCGTCAGCGCGAGTGGATTCTCCGGGACCGGGACGGCCGAGTATTCGAGCAGGTCCCACGCTTCGACCAACATGCCGCGACGGCCATCGCTCATGGATCGCAGCCCGGCCCGTTTGGGCACGAAGCCGATGGACCAGCCGCGGAGGATGCCTTGCTCGTACAGGCGAAACAAATCGTCCGCGAGCGGCACGCCGGTGGCGAACCGGGTCACTGCGATCACGCGGTCTTTGGTGACTTGCAGATCGATGCATGTGCCGATGGGCGGCAACGTGCGCTGATGCGCCCACAGCACGACCGGGTTGCGCAGGAACTCCGCGCGATTGGCGAGACCGCTTGGCACGACGAGATCGCCGGAGCGATCCGCAATCGCCGCCGTGATGACGTGCGTTACGGTCCGCTGAGCGGCGTCGATGCTGGCGGACGAGGCGAGTGTGGCTTGCATGGCGACGATTCTCAAGTGGTGGTTGCCGGGTGCTGGTTGGTGGCGAACGGTTCCAAGCCGCGCGCCTGGCGTATTTCGTTGATCGTGCGAATGCCGAGTTTCGCGTCCAATTCGTCGTCAGCCCGGCGTTCGGCCTGGTTGCGCGGGCTGATGTCCGGGAAGGCGATGCCAATGTCGGCGCCGTAGCGCCGGCCAAGGTCGCGTGTCAGCACTTGAGCGATGAGATCGAGCTTCGGTTGCACGGTGCCTTCGCAGAACATGACGCGAGCGCCGGCCCAGATGTCATTGCCCAAACCAACGTGTTCGATCACGCCGGCGATCGGCAGCGGCACGCGATACATGGCGAGAATTTCATCGCGGGTCAGCTTGGCCGAGTTGACGAAATCCATCTCGGCGGGCGTGAGCGTCCACGGCGTTGCCCGAAGACCTTGTTCGAGAATGAGTGGCCGATGCCAGTTTTCCCGGCCGCCGAGCCGTGCTGCCAACGATTCTTCCAGCCGCCGCACCGTGGCTTCCGCGAGAACTTGTTCAGTAGCCACGACCACGCCTGGCCGCTGACCGGCACGAAACGCGTGGTAGCGGGCCTGTTGCATTTCAGTGTGCGTGTCAACGGTGAGCGCGTTGGCTTGCAGTGGCGACAACCCGTAGTGCGGGTCGAGCGGGTTCGGATATTTCAGGTGAATGACTTCATCGGCCGAGAGTCGCTCTGCGGCCGCGCCGGGCGCCGACACTTCGTAGCCGCCGATGAATGAGTTCGCATCGGGAATGATGCGCACCCACGGACTTGGAATGACCCACAGTTCACCGGGTACGCCCAGTGATGCAGTGCCGGCGCGCAAACCGGGGCAGTACCAGAAGCAATTGCCCGTGAGATCCCGCGCAAAGTCGCCGCCGTCCCGCCGTCACGGATCGAGCGTGCATCATCGGGCGAAATGCGGTCAATCT
>JANNLP010000663.1:0-2505 GCA_031396905.1 Gemmataceae bacterium | reverse complement strand
GACCAACTCCAAAACCGTCAACGAGACCGACCCTCGATGGTCGGGATCGATCGACATGAACATCGTTTCCATGAAGCCGTTGAGAGCGTTGGCTCGTGCCGCTTCCCGGTTGGCGTTGTCGCGCTGAGTTTCGGCCAGTTTGCGTTGTTCCGACTCGTTGTTGCGCGCAATATCTGCGGCATCACGTTCACGGCGAGCCTCGAACAGCCCCAGAGTGGTGCCGATACTGCCGCCGACCAATGCAAGTAGCACGAGGCCTACCGCTACTGCTTGACCTTTGTGCCGTCGAATGAACTTCCTCAGTCGGTAGCCCGTGCTTGGAGGTCGCGCTTCCACCACCTCGTCGGCCAGGTATCGCTGAAGATCACGGGCCAGCCCGTTCGCCGTGTCGTATCGGCGTGTGCGGTCCTTCTCCAGCGCTTTAAGCAGCACCCAATCGAGTTCCCCCTTCATCAGCTTTGACAGCTTCGCCGGTTCGATGCTGCGGTTCGCCGCCACGCTCGGCAGCGTGTCGATGCTGCTGAGTTTTGCACTCGGGGTCGGGGCTTCTACTTCTCGAACGATTCGCAGAACTTCCAACATCGCGGCTTGGCCGAGCGATTTGCGATCCACCGGCGTGTGGCCGGTCAGCAACTCGTACAGCAACACGCCGAGTGCGTAGACGTCGCTCCGGGTGTCAATGTCCATGTTGTTCAGGCTGGCCATCTCCGGCGACATGTACTCGGGTGTGCCGACTAACGCACCGAATCCAGTCATAGGACTGTTGTCGGTGAGCGGTTGCCCCGCGGCCTTGGCCACACCGAAGTCGATGACTTTCGGCACTGGCCGGTCATCGTACAGGGCGACCAGCACATTCGATGGCTTGATGTCACGGTGAATAATCCCCTTCTGGTGCGCATGTTGAATCGCGTGGCAGACGGGTACGAAGAGTTCCAGTCGCTGCCGGGGAGTCAGCTTCCGATTATCGCAGAATTGGGTGATCGGCACGCCTTTGACCAATTCCATTACGAAGAACGGCCGGCCGCTCTCGGTTGCCCCGGCGTCCAGGACAGTGGCGATATTGGGGTGATCCTTCATCGCCAGAGCTTGTTTCTCGAGATCGAACCGGGCTAGCACCGCCTTCGAGTCCATGCCCGCCTTGATCACTTTGACGGCGACGGCCCTTTTCACTGGCTCCATCTGCTGGGCCATGAACACGCTGCCCATACCACCGTCGCCGATCGCCTCGATCAACTTGTACTTCCCGGCAATCACCGTCCCGATTTGTTCTTTTGTCTCCGAAAAGTGAGAGGTGTGCTCTTCGCCGCTGGTTGCATTCCCTTCGTCGAATGACGGATCCTGGGCATTTGCAACCGCGCGATCACTTGCCGCGAGTAATGCACGAATGCGGGCAAGCAGCGCCGCATCCGCCCCACACCGATCTTGCAACAGCGCGGCACGGGCGTTCGGGTCATCGAGCGCGACGGCTTCGAGAAACAGAGCCTTGATGGAGGCGGGTTCAACGGGCATGGCACATCCTGAGGAGGGAATACTATCAATGCTCCGTTCGATTCGAAATCGTCTCACGGAGTATCGTCGAGCGCGTCTTGCAACCAGGCGCGGGCAAAAGTCCAGTCTCGGTAGGCCGTAGCCCGCGACATGCCGAGCGCCGTCGCAGCATCGTTGATTGGCAGCCCGGCAAACAGATGCAACTTCGCCACTTCGGCGGCGGCGGCATCCTCAACTGCCAGTCGCTTGAGCGCTTCGTCGAGCGACAGGACTAGATGCGGGTCATCATCCGCCCGGCCGACGGTGTCCGTGATACTCAGTCGTTCGCGGCCACCAATTCGTTTTTTGCGGCCCTTGCTGCGCGCATGATCGACAAGCACGCGGCGCATGGCCTCGGCAGCCGCGACAAAAAAATGGCCGCTGTTATCCCACCGGAGCGCGTCATTCGGGCCGACCAGCCGAATGTAAGCTTCATGGACAAGGGCCGTGGCGCTGAGAGTATGACCGGGAGTCTCGACCGACATCCGCGCAGCCGCCAGCTTTCGCAGCTCGTCGTACACAAGCGGCAAAAGTTCGACGGAAGCCCGGCTGTCGCCAGCCGCGGCGGCGTCAATAAGACGGGTGACTTCAGACATACGGAAGATTGTATCTGGGGTGAGTTGGCGGGAATCGCAATGTAAGTGAAAGTTGATGAACAATAGAGCGTGAACCGTGAATTTGATTCGTTTCAGTAGCGCGCTCCGGTCCGACACCCCGCGGGCGATGTGAACGAAGCGGGCTAAAGCACGTCAACAACCGGTCTACCGAGGACAGCCATAATTGGAGCGACGCCCAGGCCAGGATTCTTCGAGGCTGACATGCGACCGTCGATGCGTTGCGGTGCGCCGTCGGCCGTGGATACGGTGACGTAGCTGTTGAAGTCGGTGCTCGTAAACAGGAATTCCGTCGGAGTGCTGTGGGCGAGGTGAGCGATGGCCGCCGTGGCGATGTCGCCGCCCCAGCTATCCTCCAGCGTCA
>JANNLP010000650.1:0-2565 GCA_031396905.1 Gemmataceae bacterium | reverse complement strand
ACAGGTAGACGTAGTTGGGATCCTCCTTGGCGAGGGCAAGTGTGAAGCGCCGCTCGGCCTCGTCGGCTTTCATACCGAAGAGGAAGTTGAGGAAGTTATCTTCGACCATTTGTCCGGGTTTGTTGTTCAGTTCGTGAATGTTCAACGTCTTGCTGCGCGGCAGATACTCATACAGGAACGCGCCGGTGAAAACGTACTCTTCGTAGTTTGTCGGGTCGGTCGTTGACACCATTCGCATATAAGCGCGATTGGGCCGCAGGAATTTGACTCGACCGCGCAGCTCTTTCTGCGCCTTTGTGACCGAATCGGTATCATACCGGATCACGTCGGCTTCCAGTGAACTGACCGTTTTCATTTTCTGCTCCCACAGAAGCAGCAATTGTTTGAGCCGTGGATTCGGTGGGGCAGGGGGGTTCACCGGCACGGCTTGAGCAGCCGGCTTCTGCCCATTCGGCGTCAGGTTAGGCTGCGTCTGGGCCATGGCGAATGACGCCAGAACGACCGAACTGAGAATTGCAAATCGATAACGCATGGGGGGAACCTTTGCGCAGCCGGCACCGCCGGCATTCCGCTGTGCTTATAACACAGGCGGCCTACAGACGGCAACCTGAGTCGTAACTTCCTATCCGCCAACATCTTCCAGCCAATCGTTGCCTTCGCTGTAGTCGTTGCGGCAACGTTTGCAGGAACGCCCTCAAAACGGGCAGCGAAACACCGAATGACTCCGCTCGCTATAATCCGGGAATGACGCGCACCCAAATTCGTATTGTCGCCGGCTCGTTGCGGGGCCGCCCATTGGCGGTGGATGTCCATCCCGGTCTTCGCCCCACTCCGATACGTGTCCGAGAGGCATTGTTCAGTATTCTTGGCCATGCCGTGCCGGACCGAATTTTTGTGGATGTATTCGCTGGCACTGGCGTCCACGGTTTAGAAGCGTTAAGCCGTGGAGCCTGCAGAGCCGTGTTCGTGGAACGTGACGGGCGTCTTGCTGGAGCAATTGACGCGTCGCTCTCAAAGTTCCGCCTTGCCGACCGTGGCCGAATTATCCGCGGCGACGTCTACCGCTGGGCCGAGCGCTGGATGGTCCCGAACGAAGCGATCAACGTCTTCATCAGCCCGCCGTTTGCCGATTTGACTGAGAAAGACGAGGAGTTTCTGCGCCTGATCACGGGTTTACAGTCGCGCGTGGCCCGAGGCAGCGTGGTGATCGCACAACTCGAGGAGGGATTCGATCTCGCCTCGCTCCCCGAACCGGAACGCTGGGACATCCGACAATACGGCCGCAACATCCTGGCATTCTGGGAACCGTTGGTTGCGGAGCAGCAGTGAGCAGGCGTCAGGCTGCCTTGGCAAGATTCGGCAAAGTGTAGATTGATCGTGACTCTTGATGTTTCAAACAGGCAAACAACATGGCAGTTTGCAACATGAACACCCACGTGTAAGCACCATACACTTGTGCCAACTTGGCCCAGTCGTCCGGCAGCAACGACGTACTGGTGGTGGCCATCAACAGAGCAGATACGACCAACGTCGTAACCGTGGCGAAGCGCATTCGTTTTGTCAGTCGACTCGCAGCAAGTTGATAACACAGCACGGCAAACGGCAGGATCATCGTCACGGCGTGGTGCTTCCAGGTGCGTTCGCTGAAGAGCAACATTCCAAGCAGAACGATGGCAAACTCCGCTCCCAACCGCGTGGACCGGCGCTCCGTCGTGGGAGTACGGCATGTCCACAAAACGCCGGCGGCAAACACGGCCATGAACGCTTTGACAATCCATTTGGCGTTGGTTCCGACGTCGGCGAAGTTGTGGTACGCCACGGCGACATATCGATCATTCTCAAAGTCGGAAAATGACGGACTATGGGTGAACAGCCGCTGCACCAAACCCGGCAAAGATTGATTCGAATGTTCCGACCAGACCTGCCCTCCCGTGACAAACGGCAGCACCATTCGTTCGATCCAACTACTGAGCAATTCCATGTTCTCGTTCCAACCGAGAAACACCGCGGGCACCACGAACAGAAACAGCATGAGTCCGAAAATCATGCCGCCGACGACGTGCCAGGATCGTTTCCAGATGAAGTACGGTAGGAACAGCACTGGCGTAACCTTGCAAGCAGCCGCCAAGGCGATCAACACGCCCGCCGACACGTCGCGATTCTTGCGATAAAGTGCCAGGCCGGCCAACACCAGAAACACGATCAACAGATTCACGTTGCCGTGCATCAGGTCGCCCAGCACAGGTCGCAAGCTGAGCACCACCGTCAGCGCCTTGGCCCACGGCGGGAATGGAATGCCGGCATCTTTGGCCACACGAAACGCCAACAAAAACGTCGCTAGAGCCAGTCCGACCTTGAGGTAGTACCAGACGAGAGCGCCCACGTCCTCGGCACATCCCGCTCCGGAGTGGCCGATGAAAGAGATCGATGCCATCTCGAGGCCGCGCGCGGAGAGGGCCTGCTCGATCCGCGAGAGATGCTCCGCCGGATCGTACTCCGCTCCGTAGAGCACGGCGGAGCTCCCTTGGAAGTGCACGGGCTCGGCGAGGATCACAGGCTCTATCG
>JANNLP010000648.1:0-4239 GCA_031396905.1 Gemmataceae bacterium | reverse complement strand
GCCCAGGCCGCGAAAGCGCTCGGACGTCAAGCAACTCTGCACCCACCCAGCCAGCTCAGCGTCGGCACTCGCCGCCACCACGGAAGCGGGTTGTCCACGTGCCACCTCTTCGGCATGACTGGGGCCGCTCAATACTGCGACCCGTTCAGAGCCAAGGACCTCCCGCAGGATTTGGCTCGGCCGCTGAAACGTCTTGTTTTCCACGCCTTTGCAAAGACTCAACACGGGCGTGCCCGCCGGCAATCGTGGCGCATTCTTCTTGAGGGTCTCGCGCAAATAAACAGTGGGTATCGCCGCGATCCACAGCGCGGCACCATCCGTTGCCTCGTGAAAGTCATCCTGGAATTCGATGTCATCGGGAATGCGCACACCGGGCAACAGCCGGGCGTTCTCGCGGGTGTCCCGCAATTGCCGAGTCAACTCCGGCCGATACGACCACAAACATACGCGCTGGCCCGGTTTCTTCGCCAACAGCATGGCCACCGTGGTGCCCCACGCGCCGCTGCCGATCACCGCAAATCGCTTGGTCATTCCGCTTCCCCGCTCTGCGACATTATAACGACGGCATAGGTTACATGGCCGTTACACCCGGAAATCGTAGCGAGGGTAGAATCCCCACGAGCCTTCAACCTGGTGAGGAAATGTCATGCGTGTTGCAATCGCTGCTTTGTTATTCGCACTGCCAGCCGCCTTGTTCGCCGAGGATGGCGTTAAATCCGGTACGCCGGCGAAGCACAGGATCGTCGCGGTCACTGTGTATCAGGGCAACGCCCTGATCACCCGCGAAGTTACGGTGCCCGAAGGCAAGGGCGCAATGGAGTTGCTCGTCACTCCCCTTCCGCCGCATACGCTGGCCAGTTCGCCGTATACCGAAGGACTGGACGGCATCCGCGTACTGAACACCCGCTACCGCACCATTCCTATCAAGGAAGACACGCGCGAGGAAGTCCGCAAACTCGAAACACAGATTCGCCAACTCGTCGCCGAGGGGCAGCGATTGCAGGCCGACATCAAGTTGGCCAGCGAACATCAAGCGTTTCTTGTCAAGCTCGAAGCTTTCACCGGTGTGACCATGCAGCATCTGACCGATAAGGGGCAACTGAGCAGTGATGCCGTGATCGGCCTATCCAAGTTCATCATGCAAACACGCGCCGAACGCAGCACAGCTACGGTGGCGTTGCAACAGAAGCTTCAGGAAGTTACCGAGCAAACTGAGTTCGCCAAACGGCAACTGGCAGAAAAAAGCGTGGGCATCAGCCGCACCGAGCGCGTTGCCATCATCACCATCGACAAGGCGAATGACGTCGCCGGCACCATCCGCCTTAACTATCTTGTCGATGCCGTGAGTTGGCGGCCACAATATAAGTTCCGTGCTGGCAAGGCGAATGAATCCGTGCAACTTGAATACCTGGCCGCAGTGCATCAACAGACCGGCGAAGACTGGGTCAATGTAACGCTCGCGCTTTCAACAGCGCAGCCGCTGTTGCACGCCGCACCGCCGGACTTGCGCATGTTGGAGGTGTCGGCCGTGCCATTGTCCGCGCCACGACAAGTGGCCGCCGTGCCGGCGGGCGCAAATCCGTATGGCGAGTTCAAGAAACGCGCGGATGGCAATCGCGCCCAGGGTCAGATGTTGCAGAACGAAGGCAACTGGCTGGAAGCTGGCAAAGCGATCAACGATGCCGCAGCGTGCGAACAGCAGGGCGAATTGCTGGCAAGCCGCGACGAGATCATGGCGCAGATCCGCGAGTCTGCGCTGATCGAAGGACCTAGTGTCACGTACCGCCTAAAGGGCTTACTGAGCTTGCCATCACGAAACGACGCTCAAATCATGGAAGTGACTCGGCTGCAACTCTCGCCGGACTACTATTACAAAGCCGTGCCGGTGTTGACGCCGCACGTCTATCGTCAGGCCGACCTCACCAACAAGAGCGAATACGTGCTTTTCCCCGGAGAAGCGACCATGTACATCGGCTCCGATTTTGTTGGCCGCCAACAATTGCCACTGGTCGCGATTGGCAAGCCCTTCGCTGTCAGCTTCGGCGTCGATCCGCAGATTCAGGTTCAACGCACACTTGTGAACAAGAACCGCGTCACGTCCGGTGGTAATCAGGTACACAGCTTCGATTACCGCCTGCTTGTGAACAGCTACAAGACTGAGCCGGTAAAGGTGCAAGTGTGGGATCGCCTGCCGAAGGGCGAGGCCCAGGCGATTGCTGTCAGTCTGGTCAGTCAGAAGCCGGATTTGAGCGGCGATGCGATCTACGTGCGCGAAGATCGGCCGAAGAACCTACTGCGCTGGGATGTGGTTGTGCAGCCCACGCAGAATGGCGAGAAGGCCCTAACCATCGACTATGCCTACAAGCTGGAACTGGATAAACAAATGGGCATCGGGACAGTCGTGGCAAAGTGATAAAGTAAGAAAGGACAATTGCTGCAAAGCCCACCCATCGCAATGGGTGGGCTTTTTGAGGAACGAACCATGCCCACGCACATCGTTGTCGTCGAGGATGAACCCGCCATCCGCCGGGGCGTGGTGGATGTGCTGCGCATCAATGGCTATGTCGTGGACGAGGCGGCCGACGGGCAAGCGGGATTGGAAGCTGCGACCAAAGGCCCAATTGATCTCGTCTTACTCGATTTGTTGTTGCCGAAGTTGGACGGCCTGGATGTACTGCGTGGCATTCGAAAACATCGTCCGAGCTTGCCAGTCATCATCCTGACAGCGCGCGGGGGCGAAGACGACCGCGTCCGCGGTCTCAAGCTCGGTGCCGATGATTATGTCGTGAAACCATTCTCTGCCAAGGAACTGCTCGCGCGTGTCGAAGCCGTGTTGCGACGAGCGCCGCATCGGGCACCGGAGGTGACGATTGCCAAACTCGGTCATGCCCGGTTGGACTTGAATCGCGGCGAGGTGCGCTGGGGCAAATCCGAAGCAGCCGAGTTGTCGGAAACGGAGGTGGCGCTATTACGTTATTTGTTGACACACCGCGAACGCACGGTTTCGCGGGACGAATTGCTTACCTGGGTGTGGGGCGTTTCGCCCGACAATTTGGAAACGCGCACGATTGACATGCACATTGCACGGTTGCGGGCCAAGCTGCATGATCCTTCCGGCAAATTTGTGCCGGAAGCCGTGATCACAGTGCGCAGTCGTGGCTACATGGCCAGCCCGGACCTGTTGCCGGCGGAGAACCAGCCATGACGGTTAATCGCAGCCGTATTCTGGCATCGCTGGTCTACATCGCCATTGCCGGGCTGGTGACGGGCGGTTTGGCCTGGGCGACTAGGCAAGCGTTGCGCCTCGAATATGCCGACACTGTTCGCTTGGCGTTATGGCGACTCGATGGCCGCATCTTTCCGATACTGGCCCGTGAAGATAGCCGGCCCGTCTCGCACTACGAAGTGCTCTATCCACCGGTGCCGGCTCTGGATCGTCGCGGGCAGCAAGTGCCGCTGGGTAGTGTGCTGGTGCCGTCACCACTCTTGAGCGCGGAGCTACCCGATTGGCTGGCGATTCATTTTGTCGTCGATGCCAAGTACGGTTGGCGTTCACCGCAAGTGCCGGACGATGCGCTGGCGGAGCGACTCAAATCCACACCCGCCGGCGTGTCGATCATCAACGCCACACCAGCAAGGCAACAGCGATTACGTGAGCTGGCCGAGCAGTTTCCGGTCGCCGAATGGTCAACTCCGGTGCAACGTGAAGCAACTCCCCAACAGACGGAACAACCCGGCTCCGAGAATGTCGGGCGCGGCCGCATGGCACAATCGCAGCAAGCCGGGCAGTGGTTGGAAACGGAGTCGCAAGTCCGCAACGACACGCTCTCCGCGCTACGTAACGAAGGCAAGAAATATGACGGCCATAACAGCAACAACCCAGCCATCGTCAATCGACTACCAAACGACTTGCTATTCAAAGATGCGACTGCGGCATTATCCTACAAATGTTCCTTCGCCAGCATCGAAGACATGTCCCCACAATGGCGTATTGGTCGTGATGGAACCGAGCGCCTGATGTACCTGCGAAAGGTCGAATCTGATGGAATCACATTTGTGCAGGGTGTCGCCTTCGATTGGCCCAAACTTCGGCAGGTGTTGCTTGAACAAATCAAAGATCTGCTGCCCGACGCCGTTTTGGAACCCGCCGGCACGAACGAAGATCGCGGGTATTCCATGCAGGCGTTGCCAGTGGTGCTAACCGGCGGTGATGTGCCGATGACGATGTTTCCGCTAAAC
>JANNLP010000620.1:0-6119 GCA_031396905.1 Gemmataceae bacterium | reverse complement strand
CCAAGACTTCGGCGGCCGGCTTGGGCACGATGCCGGTCGCCGCCCACAACAGCGGCTTGAATTTCGACCAAATCTCATGGTTTTCCTGCTCATCAGGGGCGAAGCGAAAAGCAGGATGAGTCCGGCCAACGCCGGTGAGCGCCGGTTGATAACCCGTTGGCCTTACAGCACCGCCGGCTGTCGCGCTTCCGGCATCGACGGGCAGAATATTTGCGAGCGGCGTGCCACGGTACGCATGCGGCATCGCTTGCGGACCGGCCAATAGAAGCAGGCCGCCGCCTTTTTCCTTCACGAAGTCGGCAAGCCATTGCAGCCGCTTCTCGCCAAGTTGCGGGTGTTCCGGCGCGACGTCGCCGAGGATGACGGCGTCGAAGCGGGCGAACAGGTCTTCACGCGATGCGGGAAACGCTTCGATGGCTGTGCGATCCTGACGTGCAAAGTCAGGATCGGCATCGACAAGTAGCACTTTCAGATCAATCGACTTGTTCCCGCGCACGGCTTCGCTTTCACGCTCGAACAACGTTTTGACAAAGCGAAAGTCATAGCGCGGCCGGCCTTCGATGAACAATACTCGCGTCCGCTTGAACTCATCGACCGTCACCGTACGTTCGAGCCGATTGTTCGCGACATCGACTTCGCCGACTTGCGACGGCACGCTGAGCGCGTAGACTCGCTCGCCGGGTTCCTTCGGTGAGTGAGTGAGTCGAATCTTGACCGGGGTGCCGGTCGAGTCGAGTACAACGTCCTGTTTGCCAATTTCGGTGAGTTGGTCACCTTGTTTCTCAGAGAGCGTGACCGTGACAGGTCCTTTGAGTTCACCCCGTGCGGTCAACTTGGCTTCGAAGACGAGCCGGTCGCCGACGTGGATCACGTCATCGACACGCAGGTCGCTCAGTGCGACATCTCTTGGTTCGCGGGCATCGCCCAGGCCGACAAAATAGAGCGGCACGCCGGCACGGTTGGCATGGCGGCCCGCAGCCGTGAGGTCATCGCCGTCAGTGGTGATGCCATCGGTTATTAACACGACGCCGGCGAGGGCGGCTCCACGGAACTCTTGCAACACGCCGCGCACGGCATCGCCGAGTCGTGATGCCGAGCCAGTGGCTTGCAAGGCCGCAACCGCTTGACCGGCTGTTCCTACCTCACGTGATTCGTCGATTTCGGCGAGCCGTGTCATCCGATCCGAAACCTGGAAAAGGTGCAGCCGGGCTTGTTTGCCGCCCGACAGCCGCGATAACCAATCCTGTCCGGATGATTCGAGCAACGCCTTGGTCAATTGCAAGCGCGTCGGTGCAGCCGCCGTGGGTATGAGTTTTTTCGTTGCATCGTTGGCTTCCTCGGCCACGCTCATGCTTTGCGAATCGTCGATGAGCACGACCAGATCGGGCCAGCCCTCGCGCTCGAAAATCATGCGCAATTGCGGCAACAATACAAAGAGTGCAAGTAATACCAGACCGCAGCGGAGGGCGACAAGCGGGCCACCAGCCAGACGCGAGGTTCGCTGCAACTCTTGCCAATAAATGAACCCCGCGACCACCACCGCGAACACCGCGACCGTGCCGACGAGCCAACGATCGGTAGAGGTATCACCGGTGAACACGGGTAGTCGATCCAGCCGCCAGCGCGTGCCTTCGCCGGCAGCGGCGCTCGGAACGCCCAGCGATTGCTCGATCCAGCTCCGGGCGACCGATGGGATGAAGCCAAGCAAATCGCCAGTGATGGCTGCGTGAAGTACGACAACTGCTCCCACAGTAATCATCACCAATGGAATGACCGTCAGCACTGCCAGGATTCGATTGCGAGTACGGCGACCCGGCGTGCCTGCCGGCTGATCCACCGCGGTGGTCGGGCCACGAGCCGAACCAAAGCGCCAGGCAAGCACTGGCTCGATGAACAGCATCAACAACCCGGCCAGCAACAACCACCTTGCCACCCGGCCGCCGAGTTCGTTGACCTGATGCGTGACTGGCAGCGACTCGCCATCTGGTATCGTGGCCGGGCGATGGCGAACTTGACTCGGATCAGTGACGATCTGCGGTTCATCGCCGGTGCCGGTGGGTGGTAGTTCACCGGCAGCGAGCCGGCCAAGATCGCTTTCTAAACCCGTGGGCGGATTCACCGCGAAGACACGATCCGGCTGCCCGGTAATGCGCACCGTGTATAGGCCGCTGACATCGGTGTCGGTGAAACGCAATCGCGGCGTGTCTTCGCCAAGGGCCAGCGGTATGTTGATGGCCGCGCCTTCCGGTGGCGTCACCGTGGCTTCCGTCGATGTGGTCGTCGGCGGCAAGTATTCATCGATGGCTTCGCCGACCGTCAGATCGCGGCGTGGCACCGCCCGAGCGGTTGCCCGCAGAAGTTCCTGAACAAACGGCGGAAAGCTAGGCGCGATCGGCCAGCCCGTCCAATCCGTGTTGACCGTACTGGTGATAAGCACGACCCGGCCACGACCGCGCGACCATTCGTAAACTAGGGCATCGCCAAATGTCGCCGGCGGGGCAAACGAAAGTAACCGGCGCGGCGGCGCTTTGGCGGACGGCTCGATTTGCCAATACTCCTTGAACCGCGCCGCCATGAGCGCGGCCCGGTCGTCATCGGCAGCAAACGCGGCCAGCGGCGGCCGACGAAACGCATCATCATCCGCCGCCAGCGTGAAGAACTGGCCATCGTCGGCGCGATGACGATTGGTCAAACGCGCCGGCAAAATGCCATCACCATCGCCGGTGAAAACGCGCTGATACGCTTCCGGATCACAGGCCGGGCCGAGCGTGATGATCACAGTGCCACCGCGGCGCAAATACGCATCGAGTAGGTCGCGGTCACGCGCCGTCGGTCGCGGCACGTCGCAGTAGTAAATGCAATCGTAATCGTTGATTTGCAGATCGGGATCGCCGAAGCGAATCGCGTCGATGACGCGCGGCTGCGCGGGCGAGAGCTGATTGTTTTTTGCTTGGGAACCAAAGGGATTCAGTGCCGCCGCCAGCCAGCCAGTCGCTGTCGCAAACGGATCGTTGGCCGGTCGACCATTGACCAGCAACACCGACACCGATTCGCGGACGTGGACGCCGATGGCTCGGCGATCATCGGCCGCTAGATTGTCGCCGGGTACCCGCACTTCCAGGCGATACTCGCCGGGGTCGCGAAACTCGACGGGGAAAGCAACTGTTGCTGTGCTGCCCGCACCGACATCGATCAACTCCTGACGCACGACTTGTGCGGGCCGGGCATTATCGGTTCGGGCCGCGGAGGTCGTCTTGGCTTGCCACAGTTCGACACGCCATTGCTTCTTGTCGGTTGAGCCGAAGTTGTGAACCGTAGCGGTCAGCGCTGCTTGATTGCCGGCCGTGATGAACGCGTCGTCCAATGTCAGGCCGGTCACGGCGAGGTTTTCCGTGGCACTAGACCCAACGTCAATCATGGCGACATCGGCGCGGCCATGTAGTCTTTGCCATGCCTCCGACCATGTACCGGTCGGCGTGACTGGTGCGGTCCATTGCCTGCGTTGCAAATCGGTAAAGAAGTACACGGCGCGGCGAGTGTATCGAGTCGGTTGCCGGCTGAATGCGTCTTCAACAAATTGCAGCGTCTGTGGCAAGTCGGCCTGACCGTGCGGGCAGCGCAGTTCCTCGATTTCGCGGACGATGCGCCCCGGATCGTTGGCGGGACCGGGCACAATCACTTTGGGCGGGGCACCGAGTACGATCAACGAGAATCCATCGCCGCCGTGGGCTTGCCTGACGAACTTAGCGGCCAAGGCTTGAGCACGTTCGAAAGCCGATCCATCATCGCGGCGGGCGGTCATGCTCAAACTGCCATCGAGCACCAACACATGATGCGTCTGCCCGGCATAAGCCGAGCCGGCGCCGGCGTTGGGGAACAATCGCGCCCAGACCGGTTCCGCCCACGGCGTCGCCGCGGCCATCGCCAACACGGGAAGCAAGATCAATAAGGTGCGAACTGCCAATAACAGCCACTGTTCCAAGCGCAGTCGCCGGGTTGTTCGCTTGATCGCCGCCTGCAGAAAGCGCATGGCTGCCCATTCGACGATGCGATAGCGCCGGCGATTGAGGAAGTGAATGACCACCGGCACGGCCGCCGCCCCCGCCGCCGTCGCAAGCGCGATTGCCGGTGTGGTGAAGAACATGGCAAGGAGTGTGGTGGTCATGAGTAAGAACAGTCATGGACCGAGCTGCGCATCAATTCATCATAGCTGTTCACAACGCCGTGCAATCTCCCACCATCGTCGGCACGCGGCCCGGCTGGAGATCTTCGGGTTCCAGCGCCGTCAGCGGGCTGAGTTCAACCGTGGCACCGGCATCCACTTGAACACCCGCTCGCTTTAACCATGAAACCGCCAAGTCGCTCATGGCTCGCTTCACAGTGTCAGCCGAGTCCGGCCCGTCGGCGTTTTTTAGCGGCGCGAACTCATCGCGGCGGCTGGTTTCGACGGCGGTGTACCGATCGGCCAGCGGCAACACGTCGAAGATGAAACGCTCGAACTTCAAAGCGTTTTCCATTTGCGGTTGCACGATGTCGCCGCTGGTCGGATCCCAAAATGCCACCTTCTTTTTGGCAAGATGGAAAGGCAGCCCCGCGGCCGCGCCGGCAGTTACTTTTTCTAGAAACGCCACGTCGAAGATATGAATCGCCGGGTTGCCGGCGCGAATGCGTAGTTGACCATCCGCTTCTGTCGCCCGGGCCAGTTCGTCAGGCAAGTCGCTGTATTCAATCATTGAAAGTTGCCCATCGATCAACACGAAGTTGCCGAGCTTGTCGTGCGGGCCATCTTTCGGAATGACCTTGCTTGATACGTCCGCCTTGGCACGAATATGTTGGCCGAGAAACCGCGGCTCGGCAATCTGCACCAGCGGGTTATCGACTTGGAAGTAGTAAATGTGCTTGATGCCGCGCCCGGCGAGTTTCGCCAACAGGCCGCTCTTGGCCAGCGCGGTCAGCGTGCCGCCATGACCATCAGGCCCGGCGAACAACCGGCCCGGATGTTCGAGTAAAAGTTGCCCGGTAGCCAGGTCAAGCGCCGGCATCGTGCCTTGTTGAAAGAAATGCACTTCCTGTTTGGGTAAGCCGAAGTAGCCGTGATGCTCAAAGAAGTATTCAGTCTCCGCATGCGTGGCATGAGATGTCATCACAAGAAACGGAATTGGCCGCCCGTGCCGCCGTGATCGGGCCAACACCTTCTCGGCATGAAACTGAAACAGGCTCTTGCCCGTGACCGGTCCAATAGAAAACAACCCCTTCGGATGTTCAAACCCGAGCCGCGAGCCTTGCCCCCCGGCCACGACCAGGACCGCCACCTCGCTGGCCGCCAGCGCCGCTTCGCCAATTGACTTGGCTTTGGCGTCAGGACGATCCGGCAGAACGTGAGGCAGCGGTGCGATGCGTTCCGCCGCCGGTACGGAATATGTGACATCGCGGTCGGCGAAAAGTCTAGTCAGTAACTCGAAGTCCAGCGCGCGCAGATCATTAACCAGGGCGCTTCGTTCCGCACTGTCGAGCAAACTCCATCCGGCCAGCGTGTGTCCCTGGCCGTGGCGTTCGAGCAGTGCAACGAGATCGTTGGGAGGGTTCGTCATGGGGTTAATGTAATGATTGCGGCAATCGCAGGTTGGCACAAGTTCGGCCCCTAGGCACTGCTAACCGCATCGCCTAAACTCACTTCGTGCGACACCTGCTGTGGTTGCGATGAACGGCATTCGTTGAAATGGCCTCGGAGCCGAGCAGGTTTCGGGGTTGCGTTGTTTATTGGGAGGGTTTTTCCGTGGCGACTTCGAAGCCCACTGATCGGCTGGTCATTTTCGATACCACGTTGCGCGACGGCGAGCAAAGCCCCGGCGCGAGCATGAACCTGGCCGAGAAACTTGAAATCGCGCACGCGCTCAATGCTCTGGGTGTGGATGTGATCGAAGCCGGGTTTCCCATCGCGTCGCCCGGCGACTTCGAAGCCGCGCGGGCTCGCCAAGCTCGCGCGCCAGGGCGACCGCGCGGCGTTGCGCCGACTCGGCAAGCGCCTGCCGGTCGCAGAACACGTAGGCGCGGCACAGCGCCGACAGCAGTTCGACCTGGACCCGAACATCGAGCGCCGCGCCACCCTCCAGCGCCTT
>JANNLP010000566.1:0-3211 GCA_031396905.1 Gemmataceae bacterium | reverse complement strand
CATCGGTTTGGCCATGGGCATCGGAGTTGCTGATTCGGGACCTATCGTCGGGAAGTGAGACATCACCCCGTACGATGAATCAGAATGGTGAAGAATCCGTCGAAGTCACCCAATGGACGCCGGACAGTCGATACTTGGTTCTCCGTTGCAACAATTACGGCGGCATTCTGCAACGGCTAAAGCCATTCTTGAAAAAGCTGAGTATCAACCTGAACTTTAGCAGCACCACCACCCACGAGATCCAACTCGTCAATCCCCGGTCCGGAAAAGTCGATTCATCAATCAAGTGCGAGGATCCCAAGTCGTTGCATTTCGCTCCGGACGGTCAGACGTGTATTCTCGATGGCTACGTTTACGACGTTCCGTTTCGCAAGCCGTGGTGGGCGATTCTGGGATTGCCGGCCGTGTTGGCGCTGGTAGTGTGGCGGCCGTATGGCAAGAAGCAAACGGTAACCACGAAAGACACGAAATACACGAAAACAAAACTCAACCGTGTTGAATTCATTTCGTGTCTTTCGTGTTTTTCGTGGTAGATATTGCGTCGCTCACACGCGCCAGATGCTGGCGCCCCAGCTTAATCCGCCACCGACGGCGGCGAATAATATGTTGGTCCCGGGGCGGACACGGCCAAGTCGGCGCTGGGCGTCGAATAATACGCCGAGGCTTCCGCCGCTGGTGTTGCCTGTCGTCTCAATCACCGTGGGACATTTCTCTTCCGATAGATCCAATTGCAGGCGCACACTGTTGATGATGCGCAGGTTGGATTGATGCAATAGCACCAGATCAATGTCGTCCATGGTCATGCCGGCCGCGGTCAGCGTCTCCGGAATCATGTGCACCAGCGTCATCACGGCAAAGCGGAACACGGCCATGCCGTTCATGGTGAGCAGGTTGTAGCGCTCGGGTTGCGGCGTGTTTTCTGGCAGGTCGTCGATACGGCGCGGTTGATAGACGGCTGACCATTGGCCGCCGTCGGAATGAAGTTGTTGGATCACGCAGCCCTTGGTTGCATCCTGCGAGCGGCTCACGATGGTGGCCGCCGCCGCGTCGCCGAACAGGCAGGCCATCTTCGGATCATCCTGATCGACAATCGGGTTCAGCACATCCGCGCCGACCACCATGACGTGGTCATAAGTCCCTGCGCGAATGCCATCGGCGGCCAGGTGCATCGCCGCCAGCCAACCCGTGCACGCGGATGTCAGGTCAAACGCGCCGCACGGCGTGGCCCCAATGTTATCCACCAGACGATGTGCCGTGGCCGGGCACGACATTTCCGGTGTCATCGTCGCGCAAATCACCAATCCCAAGGCCCGCGGCGAAATACCGGAATCTTCAAGCGCTGCCAAGGCGGCCGCGGTCGCCAAATCCAGCGTGCGCACCCCCGGGGCGGCATACCGCCGCGAACGAACCCCCGTGCGGTCCGCCGCCCAGCCGTCGGGCAGCTTCAACCGCTTTTCCAGCGTTCCGCTTTCCATCAGCACCGACCCGAATGCCGAGCCAGTGCCGCGAATCGCACAACCATGTCCAGCCGACACCATCCGCACGCGCTCCAGACACAACCGGCCACAACCGATACCATTCTGTTGTACGGACGAACATCGTTCACGAACCCACGAACTGCTCCATGAAAATTGGTCTCGTCGGATTTGCAGGCTCGGGCAAGAGCACCATCTTTCAGTGGCTGACAGGCGTCGCGCCGGATCAGGCCAAGGTGCAGCAGGGCCAGACCGGCATGGTCAAAGTGCCCGACGACCGCGTGGACAAATTATCAGCGGTATTCAAACCTAAGAAAACAACTTTTGCCGAGGTGGCGTTCCTCGACACGCCGGGCTTGGACCTCAGTGAACGCCGGGACAACCCTCGTCGCCTCGGCATCTTGCGTGAAGCCAACGGCTTGCTTGTCGTGCTGAACGGCTATGCCGGCGGCGACCCGGCCATCGAGTTGGAACGCTTCCGCGAAGAAACTGCATTTGCCGACCTGGAGATTGTGACCGGACGCATCGAAAAGCTCACCGCGAACTTGAAGAAACCGCGCCCGGCCAAGGAAAAGGAAATCGACGAGGCGGAACAAAACGTATTGATGCGGATCAAAGATGCGCTGGAAGGCGGCACGCCGGCACACTTGGTGGAGTTGAAACCGGAAGAGGAAAAAGCGATTCGCTCGTTTCAACTGCTCACGTTGAAACCCGAGCTGGCATTCGTGAACCAGGGCGAAGCCGGCATGAAGATTCCCGAGCGACTCAAACAGTTGTCGCCGAAAGCACTGGCCGCGCCGGTGAAATTGGAACTGGAACTTGCCGAGTTGTCACCCGAAGACCGCGCTTCCTTCGCGGCTGATTTAGGGGTGACGGGCTCACAGCGCGACGACATCGTGCGCGAAATCTTCGCCGCGATGAATCGTATTGTGTTCCTGACTTGTGGCGAGGATGAGTGCCGGGCCTGGCCCATCGACAAAGGCTGCGACGCGGTCACCGGCGCCGGCGCGATTCACACCGACCTGTCCAAGCGTTTCGTCCGCGCCGAAGTGGTGAGCTTCGCCGACTTCATGACCGCCGGCTCGATGAAGGAAGCCAAAGCCAAAGGCACCTACCGCCTCGAAGGCAAAACCTACGTCGTCCAGGACGGTGACATCATGCACATCCTCGCCAGCAGCTAGATTGATGTAGCCGCATTCTTCAGAATGCGGCGGCTGGCCCAGTCTCTAGCCGTATTCTGGCGAATACGGCTACCAACTGCATGCGGCTACGAACTGAATCGCGCCGCCCCCGCGCGCCTTATTACTATCAGAGCCATGACTGACCGTGGAATATCCCGGTTGTTGGATTATCTGCGCCGGCAAGCGCCGCCGGCTGCGGACTTGGTACCCGACGGCGTTTTGTTGGGCAAATACGCCGATGTGCGGGATGAGCCGGCGTTTGAGTTGCTGGTCCGGCGGCATGGGCCATTGGTCTGGTCCGCCGTGCGGCGGATTCTGCGCGACGAACATGCGTGCGAAGATGCGCTTCAGGCAACGTTTCTCGCGCTGGCCCGTAAAGCTGGCTCGCTACGCGGTTCCACTTCGGTTGCCGGTTGGTTGTACCGCGTGGCCGTGCGCGTTGCATTACGTGCACGCCCAAAAGCTCGACCAATGTTGCCGATGCCGGAGGCCGACGGCGACCCGGCAATCGCAATAGAGCGCAGAGAACTGATCGCCGTCGTCGATGAAGAAGTG
>JANNLP010000409.1:0-2555 GCA_031396905.1 Gemmataceae bacterium | reverse complement strand
GTTGTGGGCGGCGACCGGCATCGTGCCCAAGCCGGCCGCCGAAGTCTTGGAGATGTTGCCGCCACAGCAAGGTAAAATTGCCGGTGAACCAAATGTAGTGCAAAAGATTGTCGGTGCCGGCCGATTGTTGTTTCTCGGCTTCGAAGAATCGTGGCGCTGGCGCTTCCGCGCTGATGAGCCGCGCTTCAATCAGTTTTGGATTCAAATGGTCCGATACCTGGCCCGCGTCCGGCCAAGCCGTGCCGAGATTCGCCTCGACCGGCAGACGCCATATCGCCGTGGCGAACCGATCCGCGTCACCGTGCGTTTCCCCGAAGACAAACCGCCGCCGGCAAGCGATGCCGCCGTCCGCGTCGTACTGGATCGCACGCCCGCCAACGGTGCGCCCGAACGCCAAACTCTGCAACTCGCCGCCATGCCCGGGGTGCGTGGCACTTACGAGACCATTGTCACGCGCACCCCCGATGGCAACTATCGCTTCACACTCAATGGGGTCGAAGGCCGCGCGCCGACGACGGACGCCCGGGTGCTGCCCCCCCCCGGCGAGATGGACCGCCTGCGCATGAACCGCGGCGACATGGAGCGAGCCGCCCAACTCTCGCGCGGCAAGTTCTACACTCTTCCCGACGCGTTGCAACTTCCCGATGAATTGCCACCGCTGCCACGTGTCACCCTTCATCAGCCGCGACCGCCGTGGCCCATTTGGAACACGCCGCTCGTCGTGATCCTCGGCTTCTCATTGCTCGCTGGCGAATGGCTGCTGCGAAAACGGCAGCAACTGCTGTAAAACCGGCTGTCGATGGCGCCGGCGACGCTGTCCGTCACCACAATCGTTTGACGCCGTATGCATCTATGATCGAATCGCCGCTGACGACTGGAACGTTCTCGGAAGTCGCCTGGGCAATCAACAGCCGATCGAACGGATCGCGGTGATGCATCGGCATCGTTGCCACAATCGCTGTATGGGCCACTGTAATCGGCAGCACGACAAGTTGATTGCGGACGATTTGATCCGTCATGAAATCCTGAAACGACTCTGGAACGTGATACTTACCCAGCCGAACCTTGATGGCGATTTCCCAATACGACGCCGGGCTAAGCAATAATTCGTTGTCAGGATCCGACAAGATGACCTTGGCTGCCACGCTCAATTGCCTGTCATCCAACACAAACCAAAGAAAAGCGTGGGTATCCAGAAGCGCTCTCACGACATGTACTCGTGAAAGTCCTTGAGGTGGTCGTCATCATCAGAAATGACGACCAGGCGGCCTATGGCACTACCAGGCCGACGTGATGGTTGTGCAATCGCCGGCTCAGCTATCAGTCGGGCGACAGGCCGAGTGCCATCCGTCAGTTGAACGGATTCGCCCGGCAACAACCCGGCGATCAATTGTGTCAACCGCACCTTGGCTTCGTCAACTGTCACTGTCGGCATTGGAGAATCCTCGAATCTGTTGTCATAATAACCGACTTTCTAGACAGTGTCATCATGCTTAAAAACGCCCCGCACGACCCACTCAAATGCGTCAGCGAAGAACACTCCCAATCGTTCCGGTCAAGGGTCAATGGCCCGATGATTCGCACACTCGTTCCATCACCCGTCGTTGTGCCGTGCTCGCCGGATAGTTGTGCAATTGCGACGGCGGCAACCACAACAAGCGCTGATAGTGGCGGCTCTTGGGCACGCCAGCGCGCCACATTGCTTCGACCGCGGTCAGCGTGATGCGGAATCGTGTGACCGTGTATTGAATCGTCGCCAAATCGCTGCCAACGGTAACAGTAATGCTGGCGCTTTGATTGAGCCAGCGCTTGGCCGCATCTTTCGTCGATTCGCTCCCTTCAACCACGGTCTGCGGGAACTCCCACATGAGGGGCCAGCGTTTGGCGTCACTGGGTCGCTGAGCAAGCAGCACTCGACTGCCTTTACGCACGACCACGGTGACTTCCTGAACCTGTTCGATGCGCTTGCTCGCGGCCTTCGCAGGGATCTTATTCTGTGTGCCGTCTTCGAAGGCCTTGCAGTCAGTTCTCACCGGGCACTTGACGCAACGTGGATTCACCGGCGTACAAACCAGCGCGCCCAGTTCCATCATCGCCTGATTGAAGTCGCCGACTCGTTTGCTGGGCAGCAACGCCTCGGCGTTTTGCCAGAGCCATCGCTGCATCTCCGATGACTTGTTATCACCGCGTTTGCCGAACAAACGACACAGCACGCGAACAGTATTCGCTTCCACGATGGGCATGCGCCGGTCGAACGCCTGCGACAACACCGCGCCGAGGATGTAGCGACCGACACCCGGCAAGTCGGACCATATTTCCGGATCATCGGGTAAATGCCCGCCCGATGCGACCAGCGCTCGCGCCGCTTGATGCAGATGTCGCGCCCGCCGGTAGTAACCAAGTCCTTGCCACAAATGCAGTACTTGCTGCTCGTCGGCGGCCGCCAATGATTCAACGTTCGGAAATGTCTCGACAAATCGCAGGAAATACGGGACGACCGCGGCCACAGTCGTGTGTTGCAGCATCACCTCGCTGACCCAGATGCGATACGGGTC
>JANNLP010000075.1:0-5854 GCA_031396905.1 Gemmataceae bacterium | reverse complement strand
ACATCCCGGCCGAGTTGCCCGCAATAGTTGGCGTGCGCGGGCAACTCGTGCAGGTGTTCCTCAATCTTGTGTTAAATGCGGTAGACGCCACGGACAAAAATGGCGCTATCGCGATCAGCGCGTCTGTTGAAGACGGCCACGTAGTCATTGATGTCGCCGACGATGGCCAGGGAATTCCGCCGGACCAGCGCGATCGCCTGTTTCAACCGTATTTCACGACGAAACAACATGGCACCGGCTTGGGCTTGTTCGTGACGCGCAAGTTGCTCGCCGATCAAAGTGGTACGATCACCGTGCATGATCGCCCCGGCGGCGGTGTGATCTTCCGTGTCCGTTTGTTGGCCGAGCCTCCGGTGGCCCACGTATTGCCATCGCCCGTTGTCAGCGAAAGTTCTTATGGCGTCGCAACACCCGATTTTAGTCGTCGATGACGAGCCGCTCATCCGCGATACGCTGGCCGAATATCTGACCCAGGAAGGCTATGCCGTTGAGACATGCGCCGATGGCGAAAAGGCCATTACGCGCGTTAGTGAAACGCGATTCGCTGTGGTCCTGTGCGATGTGCAGTTGCCCGGGATCGACGGGCTGGAACTGCTCGATCAACTGCATCGCGTCAGCCCCGAGACTTTCGTGCTAATGATGACGGCCTACGCCACCGTGGAGAATGCCGTCGAGGCGTTTCATCGCGGGGCGCATGACTACCTGATGAAGCCGTTGCTATTGAGTGAAGTATTGAACAAGATTCGGCGGGTGATTACGTATGGCGAACTCTATCGCGAGAATCAGGAATTGCGCCGCGAATTGAGTCGACGCTTTGACGAGGATCAAATCGTCGGCACCAGCCCGGGGTTGATCCGCGTGTTGGAGCTGGCAACCAAAGTTGCGCCAACCCGCTCGACGGTGTTGATCCAGGGCGAAAGCGGGACGGGCAAAGAACTAATTGCCCACATGATTCACCGCCTCGGACCGAATCCCAACGAACGGTTCCTAGCGGTGAACTGCGCTGCCATCCCGGCGGACTTGTTGGAGAGCCAATTGTTCGGCCGTCGCAAGGGCGCGTTCACCGGTGCCGACCGCGACCAGCCCGGCGTCTTTGTCCACGCAGGCGCCGGCACGGTATTTCTCGACGAAATTGGTGAGCTGCCGTTGTCGATGCAGGCAAAGCTCCTGCGTGCCATCGAACACAACGAAGCTCAACCAGTTGGCGCGGCCGAGCCTGTCACCGTCGAAGCCCGTGTGTTGGCGGCAACCAACAAAGACCTGAAAGCCGAAGTCGCCGCCGGGCGCTTCCGCGAAGACGTGTACTATCGGCTCAACGTGGTGACGATTGAGATACCGCCACTTCGTGAGCGCCGCGATGATATCCCTGAATTGGTCGAGTTCTTATTAGCCAAGCATTCACGAACCATGGGCAAGCGGTTCACCGGTGTGACCTACGAGGCCATGCAACTGCTGCGTGCGTGCCCTTGGAAGGGCAACGTGCGCGAACTGGACAATGCCTTGCAGCGCGCCGTGATTCTCGGCGATGGCCCATTGGTCGTGCCCACGGACTTGCCGCCGGACTTAGCGCCGCAACTTAGCGATCCCACGGCCGTGGACGATCTCACCGAAGCCACTCGCCGCTTTGAGCGCCTGCACATCGAACGCATTTTGCGACAGACACTGGACAAAAAAGAAGCCGCTCAACGACTCAACGTCGGTCTGAGTTCGCTTTATCGCAAGATCGCGGAGCTGGAGATTGGCGCGGGAAAAGAGTAAAGCGAGCCGGATCAAGTCTCGCGCAACAGGTCCTTTTCGACGACCACCATGTTCTCGCCGCGTGACGGGTCCCAGCGGACGCCGGTGATCTCGTATCCGAGGTCGAGAGCGAGATGCAACATGTTCTTGGCGGTGTTGGGGAACTCTAAACGCACGATTTCGTAATGATGGTTGTACGACCACTCCTGCACGGCCTCGAAGATCTGCGTGGCCACGCCCTGGCGGCGGAACTCCGGGTGAACGCCCCAGGTCCAGCCGGCAAACGTCTGCGGGTCGGCTTCGTGACCCAGAAAGAAGCCCACGGGCTGGTCGCCGACGCGCGCCAACATTTGCAGCACGTGGTACCGTCCGCGGCAGCGTCGCTTCACGCCGGCCACATCCTGTGGCGGACGGAATACCTGATTGTGAATCTCCACGATTGTGGGTAAGTCATCCTGACCGACGATGTCAATGGTGGCATCGGCCATATCTCAAAATCTCACCGTTCAATTCCAGCGGGCGAAAACCACCATGCAATCACGGCCGATGAAGGCCGTCGATCAACTCCTGCCACGACGGCAGATTAGCGACCGAAACCGGCTCGGCCGCATCGTCGTCATCGTCAACGGCCTCGGCGACGGCCACCGTGTCGGTCGCTTCCGTCGCGTCGCCGTTGGCTTCGCCAGGCTTGCGGCGAGAACGTCGGCGTCGTCGCTTTTTCGGAGTGCCATCTGGCGACAATTCTTCGCGGTCAGTCAACTCCGGCGCATCGTCGGGTTCGCCCGGCACGTCGTCGTTCGGTTCAGCGATCGCGCCTTCGGCCGGCGCGGCCTTTCGTGGCCGACGGCGTCGCCGCTTTTTGGGCGCACCATCGACCGGTGCGGCTATTGTCGCTTGCGTGGTCGGTGTCGATCCATCGACACCCAAGTCGGCCGCTAGGGAAGCCCAGCGGTCTTCATCGGTAGAATCAGCCATGAAAGGTAGCAAGTCCTGAGGAGTCTGCGGGCATCATTACTACCCATCATTCTAGCGAACTTTCCGCAAAGGCGAACGGCTCGGGGCGCTTCAGTCGATTGATTTCCTCGGCCGGTCCGTTACGCTGACGGTTTGAGGCAACGTCTCCACGATGAAGCGATCTCCATTGAGTCTGCCGCTGGTAGGAGGCACACAGTCTGCGCCGACCTGGCAAGGACTGCGACCGGCCTCGCCGGTATCAGGTTGGGAAGCTGCCACGGCAGACCCGGAACCGTTTGCTCCACAAGGCGAATACGCCAACGACAACAATCACCAACACCGTTACTACGACGCAGTCCCGGTAATCGATTCATCGATTCTTCGAAAAGTTGAATTACTGTCACCGGCAGGTGGACCAGATGCCGCATTTGCTGCATTAAGCCATGGAGCCGACGCAATTTATCTCGGACTGAAGCAATTCTCGGCTCGGGCCGAAGCTGAGAACTTTACGTTGGCGGAAGTTGGAGAAGTCACGGCCTATGCGCATAGTTTGACGCCTCCACGCAAAGTATTTGTCACGGTAAACACTCTCATTCGCCAGGACGAATTGCCGGAACTGGTGAACGACTTGGCAGGGCTGGCTGACATCAGCGTCGATGCCCTCATCGTGCAAGACCTCGGCGTGGCTGCGATCGTCCGTGAACATTTCCCGGAACTGGAATTGCACGCCAGCACGCAGTTGGCCGTCCACAATCGCGCTGGCGCCGCGGCGCTGCACAAGCTTGGTTTTACCCGTGTGGTGTTGGCTCGTGAGTTAACGCTGGAAGAAGTTCACGACATCACGGCCACATCCGGCATCGAAACGGAAGTATTCGTGCATGGCGCGTTATGTTACGCCTACAGCGGGCTGTGCCTGTTCAGTTCGCAGACGCTCGGCAGAAGCGGCAACCGAGGCAAATGTGCATACTCGTGCCGCGATAGTTACACCGTCGCGGATGCACCGACGACATTGCGCGATGGTGCCGACACCAAGCGCGATCCGCACACTGGCTTTCCATTTTCAATGAAAGACCTGGCGTTACCGGATCATCTGCCGGCCTTGCGGGCTGCTGGCGTGAGTTGCTTCAAGATCGAGGGCCGTAAGAAAAGCCCGCTCTATGTGGCGACCACGACGAGTTACTATCGCGGCTTGCTTGATGGCACCGTGCCTGACCATGAACGGCAAGAGCGCGAAGCCGAGTTGCAGACGGTCTTCAGCCGGCCATGGACAAAACTGTTTGTGCAATCGCACAAGGATAAGGAAGTCGCCGACCGCGACACCGTGGGGCATCGTGGCACGCTCATCGGCCATGTGGAGGATTTGCGGGAACCCAATGGTACGACGAAGCACTATGTTGCGTTCACCACATCGCGCGCACTCGAATGGCACGACGGTTTGCAGATCGATTTACCCGCGCTGGGCAAACCGTTCGGCTTTCCTGTGGACGATTTGTGGATGGTGACGCCGCAGGGCAAGAAACGCGAAGTCTACACCGTCCCGGCCGGCGCTCACGTCGAAGTCGGCCTGCCGTGCGATCATCCACAATTGGCCGTGGGCATGCCCGTGTACTGTTCGTCGTCGCAAGTCGTGAAGCAAAAGTATCGCTACGACCGGCCCAAAGCGGGGTTTTACCGCCCTCGTCAACGGTTGGATGTGGCTTTGCGTGTGACGGCAGATCGTGTCGAAGCCGTAGGGTTGACGTGGCGACGAGTCGCGGCGACTGCGGAATTGTCGGGCGAGTTCGCGCCGGCGCGGGATGCCGATGCACTGGAGCCGGTGGTTCGTACGGTGTTTGAGAAACTCGGTGACACCGAGTTTGCGCTCGGTGAAGTCCGAGTGGAAAATCCTGAAGACCGCTTTGTGCCAGTCTCGCTGTTGAACAAGCTGCGCCGTGCGTTGATCGAACGGTTGAATGAGCGGTTGCCGGAAGCGCGAAAAGAAAGAATCGCTGACGTTGTGGATGCGGTCGCGGTGGCAGCAAGTACCGTGAAGCTTACGCCTCCCGCTCGGCAGGTGCTGAAATGGTCGATCAAGACTGATCGGCTGGAACACATTGCGGCATTTGACGAGATCGATTGGCGCGATGTTGATGTAGTGATCGTCGATATTGCCCGCGATCATCCGATGGAACTGGAACAGCGGCTCAACCAACTTGGCGAGCAACTGGGCCGGGAGCGCATCCGGTTGGCATTGCCGGCGGTGACACGCAAGTGGGAAGAACATGGTTTGATCGCGAAGATCGACAAGCTCCGCAAAGCCGGATGGAACAAATGGGAAGCGGCAAACATCTCCGCATGGACTTATTTGAACGCCGACCCAGTCAATCCCGGCGACTTGGACTTGTCCACCGATTGGTCTGTCTATGTCATCAACCGGGCGGCCGCCAACGCCGTGATTGGTATGGGCGCCAGCCGCTTCGCACTGTCACCGGAGGATGGTCGGGCGAATATGCAATCTTTGATTGGTGAGTTTGCCGACCGTGCGGTGTTGATCGTGTATCAGGACACGCCGGTGTTTATCGCGGAGTCTTGTGCTTACGCCAACCTCATTGGTGGCTGCCCCGGAAAGGCCAATTGCCGATTCGAAACGATGGACATGGAATCCAGCCACGGCGAGCGCGTGACCGCCATCGATTATCATTGCCGAACCATTGTGCTGAATCAGGGTCCGTTTTGCCTGTCGCCCCGGCTGCACGAGATTGCCAAAATGGGCGTCCGCCATGTGCGCGCCGATTTCATTTACCGTAAGTATGCGGCCGCCGAGGCTCGCCTAGTGTGGCGCACCGTGCGCGCCGGCCGCGCCGTGTCGGGTGGCCATGCCGCCAACTTTGATCGCGGAGTCCTGTAGAGTTAGAGGTCAAATTGCGTCGCGCGCGCACGGCCACATCCCCCTTTAAGCACGCACGCGCACGGGCACACCCCCCTTGCGTTTCGCGCGTGCAACGCACTCGGACTATTGGCTGTCTACCGCAACGGGACATTAGCATTGCCTAAACCAATTATTTTATTGCCCTAAGGAATACGGGCCAAATTGCCGATACCTTGAATACCTGAATTATCGGCATTACCGCGAATATCCTTCAGGTCAACCGGCAATGGGTCGTACGGATCACGGCATGAAGGC